>JAIYAG010000342.1 GCA_027489195.1 Burkholderiales bacterium
CGAGGGGCCCGACACGGTCGAGCCGATCCCGCCTGCCACCGGCGCGTTGGAGGCGTCGCGCGACGGACCGGACGCGTCCTGACGCACCGCGCCCGCATCGGCGCCACCGCCGCCGGCCTGCGTGGCGATCGCGCCGGTCGATGCCGTCGCGCCCACCGGCACGCCGCCCTGGGCACTCGCCCTCGCCGCGGCCGACTGCGCGCCCTGCCCGGCACCGGACGCGGCGGCTGCGGCACGCGCGCCCGCAGCGCCCGCGTCCCCGGCGGCCGCGTCGCCCGCGCCGGCCGGGGCGCCGGATGCACCCTGCGCCGGGGTGGCCGAGGTGCTCGCGGTGCTCGACGTGCTCGAGGTGCTCGCGGCGCTCGACGCCGCCGCGGCCAGCGACTGGATCGACAGCTTCAGGGTGACCGGCGCCCCCGCGGCCGATGCGTTCGCCGCGTCGCTCACCGCGAGCGTCAGCTGCTGGAAGCCGCCCTGGGTCGGCGCGAGGAAGCTCATGCGCCCTGCATCGACATCGGCCTGGGTGAACGTGCCGCCCGGCGCGATCGCCGTCCCGTCGCGCAGGAGCTGGCCGGCGGTCGCACCGGACTGCAGCGTGTAGACCACCTGCGATGCGGCATGGTCGACGTCGGTGGTGTTCAGCAGCGAGCCGTCGATCGCGAGCGAACCGGTGGCCCGCAGGTCGATCGGTGCCTCGGGCGGCGCGGTGACGAGCACCGGCGCGTCGTTGACCGCGGCGATGTTCAGGGTCACCGTGCCGCTCGACGACAGCAGCGAGGTGTAGCGGTCCCGAACCATGATCGTCAGCGTGACCGTGCCGTTGTCGTCGGCCGCCGGCTGGTAGCCGAGCGTGGCGAGCGATTGCCTGAGATCGTCGGTGCTGCCGGCGAACACGAACCGGCTGCTGCCGGCCGCGCTCCCGGCACGCAGCTCCACCTCTTCGGGCAGGCTGCCGAGCGTCAGCAGTCCACGCTCGACGGACACCTCGATGATGTTGCGGCGGAACTCCGAAGGGCCGTCCGGATCGCTCACGGACAGGCTCCCGACAGTGCGCAGCAGCAGCGGCGTGTCCTCGGTGACGGCAACGGTCGCCGGCGACAGCGTGAGCGTCGGACGCTCGTTCACGTTCGTGACGGTCACGACGTAGCGGCGATCCTTCTGCCCGCCCAGCTCATCGACGGTACGGATGTAGACCTCGTAGGTGTTGCGGAACCGGGGGTCGCTGGCGTTGGCGTCGGTGGGGTTCTCGAAATCGGGCGGCACCCTGAAGCTCAGCACGCCCGTGGCGGCATCGATCGAGAACCGCTCCCGGTCGTCGCCACCGGAGATCGACCATTTCAGCGGCGTCCCCGTATCGTCCGGGTCGACCGCCTGCAGGGTCGCCACCCGGTACACCCCGGTCGCCGCGGGATTCGTGTTCTCGGCGACAGACAGGTTCGAGGTCGACTGGAACTCGGGCACGCGGTTGACGCGACTCGCCGCCGACAGCGCCGAGGTCTCGCCGAACGCGGTCCCGGCCGCGTCGGTCTCGGTCGCGGTCGCGGTGACCGCCATCGTGTAGTCCGCGACGGTGCTCAGCGACACCGTGCCGCTCCAGCGGCCGTTGGAGCCGATCCGCACGACGCGCTGGTCCACGCCGGAGATCCAGGCCTGCGCATCGACGGGCACCATCGAGTCGGGCACGTACGCGGTCCGGTCGACGTAGAAGTCCAGCCGGTAGTAGGCGCCCGCCGTACCGGTGAGCACGACGTCGACGAGCGTCACGCCCGCGGTGGTCCCGGGCCTGGCGTTCGACAGCGCGGGCGTTGCCACCACGCGCGTGCCTGCGCGGCGTTCGATCGCGGTCCCGTCGGTATCGATGACGTTGCGCAGCAGCGCGTTGTCCGTGGATGAAGCGGCCGCGATGACGATGCCGCGATCGCCGTTGAAGCGCAGCACGTTGCCCTGTCCGTCGGCGGGCCCGCCGATCAGGTTGTCGTGCGCCCCGTTGGTGAGCAGGATGCCGTAGCCGAACGGATCGACACCGGTGGCGTACCCGTTGCCGAGGGCTGAGGTGCGACTGCGGTCGGTCCCGATGAAGTTGCCCTGGACCACGTTGCCGGACGCTTCGCCGCCGAGGATGCGGATGCCGCCCTGCGCGTTGGCGCCGATGACGTTGTTGGTGATGACGTTGCGCGCCACGGCGACCGCGTCTTCGTTGTCCCACAGCGAGAGGCCTCGCTGGCCGTTGCCGAACGCCCCGGTGCCGCTCGCATTGACGCCGAGGTGGTTGTTCTCGATCGTGTTGTCGCTCGACTGCACCAGCACGGCATTGGCGCCGAAGCCGCCGATCGAGAGGTTCGCGATCCGCGAGCCGTCGCTGCCGACGTAGAGCTGCAGGCCGTTGCCGAGGCTGGTCGAGTCGGTCAGCTCCACGTTCAGCGGCCCGCCGGGGGTGGTCGGTGCGCCGCCGTCGATATCGACGGCGTGGATGATCCGGGGCAGCTCCGAGGTGAGGGCGATGCGCTTGTCGCCCGGTGGCAGCGCGAACCGGATGCGGTCGCGCTCGCCCGGTGCCTCGGCCTGGTGGTTCGCGGCGAGCAGCGCCTCGCGCAGCGACACGGTGTTGCCGGGGTCCTGCGCGTGCAGCCAGAGGTCGAACGGCGTCAGCGGCGCGCCCGGCGCGCGCGCGACGTCGTCGACGTCCGCGTTCGTGGTCACCAGGAACTCGCTGTACGCGTCGTCGTCCTGGTTCACGAAGCTGCGGTCCTGAGCGGTGATGCCCTGCCAGGACGCGATCGTCGCGGTCGGGTCGACGGCGACCCGCACGGTGTACGACTGATCGCCGTCGTCGAGCGGCCGGACCTCGTTGTTGCCGCGGATCGTCACGGTCTGGGGCAGGTACCAGTTGCTGGCATCGAAGGTCAGCACGCCGCCGATGACGCTCGCCTCGTCGGCGCCCGTCCGGCTGTTGATGACGGTGACGCGCACGGTCACCGTGCCCGAGGGCGGCTGCGTGAGCACCACCTGCACGGTCGCACCGCCCGTGCTGCCGTCGGCTTCGGAGGTGACCGCGCTGGTCGGCCAGGTCACGGCGATGGGGTTGGCCATCGCACGGAGCCAGGTCTGCGGGACGGGCGTCGGGCTGGCCGACGGACCGCTCCACAGCACGTGCAGCGCGCCGTCGAGGACGGCGACCGACGCATGGTGCTGGGCGCCCGCCGTCGGCGGGTTGATGGCGTACGAAGGCTGGAAGGGCGTGCCGGTGAGGCTGACGAGGCGGCCGCGCACGTCGACCTCGCCCGCGTTGTCCTGCTGCCAGACCACGGCCAGGGTGTTGCCAGGCGCGACCGCGATCGAAGGACGCGAGGCGGAGACGCCGGCGGCGGCATCGCTCACCTGGAACGCCGTGCCGGGCACGCCGGTCTCGCCGTCGATCACGGCGGCCTGGACGGTCGCGACGGACCCCGATGCCGCGCTGCTCCAGGCCACGGCATAGCGGCCGTCCGCGAGCGCGGCGATCGACGGCGCGGTGCCGACGGCATGGCCGGCCTGCGACAGCAGCTCGGACTGGATGCCGTTGGCGGGGTCGCCCGAATCGGGGACGGCGATGACCCGGATCGAGCCCTCCGACGCATCCCGGAACGCGACGGCGAAACCGCCATCGGCCTGCATCGCCACCGCAGGGTTGGTCTGGACGCCGGACCGCTCGCTGGGATGGGTCAGCGTGACGGGGCTGCTCGCGACCGTGCCGCTGGCCGGGATCCGGCTGTAGACGAGGTCGACCGACCGGTTGGCGCCGTTGCCCATCTCCTGGGCCCACACGACGACGGCGTCGCCGCTGGCGTTCATCGCGACGGCAGGTCGGGAGGGCTGGTCGGCCGCGTCGGCGGTGAGCGCGATCGGCCCGCCATCCGGAGCGCCGCTGGCGAGGTAGCGCTGCGCGAAGATCACCCCGGATTCGTCGGTACCGTCCTGCCAGACGACGATGAAGCCGCCGCCGTCCGCATCGATCGCGACCGCAGGGGTGCGTCCGGTGGCGACGGAGACCGTGATCAGCGCGCCGTTGGTGGTCCCGGCATCGGTGTAGCGCTGGGCGACGATGGTGTTCGTGGCGGCGTCGACCCACACCGCGACGCTGCCGAGGCCGGCCACGCCGTTGGCGGCGAGCCGGCGTCCGCCGCTGTCGTCCTGCGTCAGCACGTCCATCGTGCGCACCCAGGTCTGCTCGACCGGCACGGCATCGGTCGACGGGCCGGTCCAGGCGACCTGCAGCGCACCGTTCACGACGGCGGCCGATGCGATCCGCTGTGCACCGGTGGTGTCCTGGTTGATCCTGAACGACGGGCCGTACGCAGCGCCCGAGGCGGTCAGCACCCGACCGCGCAGGTCGGTGCTGCCGCTGTCGTCCTGCTGCCAGACCACGACGATCGTGCCGTCCGGAGCGACCGCGACCGAGGGTCTGACGGTCGGCACGCCGCCGGCGGCGTCGCTGACCTGGACCGCGGTGCCGGGGGTGCCGGTCTCGCTGTCCAGCACCACCGCCCGGACCGTCGCGACAGCCGGCGAGGCCGCGCTGCCGCTCCAGGCGAGCACGTACCGGTTGCCCGACATGGCGGCGATCGACGGCGCCACCACCGATGTCTCGCCGAGCGCGGACACCTGGACGGGGGCCAGCCCATCCGCGGGGTCCGTCGCGTCGGGGACGGCGACGACCTTGATCGCACCGCCGGCGGCCGAATCGCGAAAGGCGACAGCGAACCCGCCGTCGCCCTGCATGGCGACCGAGGGCAAGGTCTGTTCGTCCGCCCGGTGGGCATTGGCCACGAGGGCGAGCGGACCGGTGGCGAGCACGCCGGCCGCCGAGATCCGGCGATAGACGAGGTCGACCGACGTCGTTCCCCCGTTGTCGACGTCCTGGGCCCAGACCACGACTGCGTCGCCGCTCGCGTTCATCGCGACGGCGGGCTGCTGCGGGTTTGCCGTCGCGTCGGCGGTGATCGACATCGGCGCACCGTCGACCGCGCCACTGGCGAGGTAGCGCTGCGCCAGGATCTGTCCGGTCGAACCGGTGCCGTCCTGCCAGACGACGATGAAGTCGCCGCCGTCGGCATCCATCGCGACGGACGCCGCGCGCCCTGCAGCGCCGGAGACCGTGATGAGCCCGCCGGTGCGCTCGCCCGCCGCGTCGTAGCGCTGCGCGACGACGGTGCCCGTGTCCGCCTCGACCCAGACCGCGACGCTGCCGGTGGCGTTGCCGGCGAGCTGCCGCCCGCCGCTGTCGGCCGGCACCAGGACTTCATCGGTGCCCGCCGTTGCCTCGGCCCCGAGCACGCCATCGAAGTCGGCCTGCAGCGCGGCGCCGATCGGCGCCTGCGTCGCGATCGCGCCGTGCGCCACCTCGAGCGTCCAGTCCGCGCCGTGCGCCAGCCCGCCGGTCGCGTCGTCGCTCGCGGCGACGTCGGCGCCGGTCAGGCCGGCGAGCGCGCTCAGCAGCGCCGGGCCCGCGGCGCCGGCGCCGGTGTCGCAGCCCCAGAGCAGCAGGTCGGCGTCGGCGGTGAGCCCGGCCGACCAGCCGGCGATCGTGTCGGCGTTCGCACGGACCGTCGCCAGGTCGAGCGAGACGGCGCCGAGCTGCATCGAACCCGCCGTGCCGTGGCCGAAGAAGTGCACCGCCCGGTAGGGGACGTCGGCGGCGGCCAGCTCGGCATCGAGCACCTGCAGCGCATCCTCGCCGGCCCCGAGCACGACGACGTCGATCGGGCGGCCCGCGACGCGCTGGGCGTCGAGGTCGGCGAGCAGGCGGCCGACGTCGGGCACCCGGGCGTCGACCACGGCCAGTTCGCGCGGCGTACCCGCCTGCTGCGCGAGGCCGGTCTCGGCCGGTGCGGTCCAGACCATCGCCGCCTCGGGCGCCGCAGCCGGCGCCGCCCAGGCGATCGCCTCCCCGACGGCCGCTCCGGCAGCGTCGCCGGAGAACAGCAGCCTGGGCTCGAGCACCTCGACCGAAGGCGCCCGGCGGCGGGTCGCGCGCAACGGGTCCATCGGAGCAGTATCGGGCGACCTTGGCTGCAGGGGTCGCGGCCAGCCGATGGCTGGTCGAGCCAGTCGCCTGCCCGGCCCGCCGGCGTGACGGGCAAGCGACTGCGGAGGGATCCGGGGTCGTGCATCGCCGCGGCTGACGGGGTCGCGCGCGCCGCCCGATGCGGCGGAAGGGCGCTTCATGTCGGCGCCATGGCCGGACCGGAGGCGGTGCTGCCGGCCTGCGCCCGCGCCTGCGCGTCGGCCTCGGCCTGCGCCAGGGACGCACGCCGCTCGGCCGCCCCCTTCAGGAGGCCCCGCAGCGAGTCGTCGTTCTCGGCGTCGTCCTGCCCGCGCGCGTCGACCCGCGCCAGCACGGGCAGCGGGTCGATCGAGCGCCAGGCCGGCATCGAGGCCAGCAGGCTGGTGAGCAGCACGCCGCCGCGGGCCAGCCAGACGACGTAGCCGATCGACAGCGAGGTGCTGATCGCGACCGACGAGGCGACGATCGCGCGGTCGGTGTCGAAGCGCGCGACGGCCTCGTCGCGCGTCTGGGCGAGCTCGGCCCGGAAGTCGGCCTGGCGCAGCGCGACTGCGGGCGACCAGGCGTCGATCGGGAGGACAGCCGCCGAGGCCGCGCCGCCGCGGGCCCGTGACCAGGCGCCCGCCACGCCGTTGCCGGCCGGCGACCCGGCGCCAGCGGTCGGGCCGCCGGCCCCGTGTGCATCGGATGCGACATTCGATGCGGCGTCGTGCCAGGCGAGGGGCGCACCGGCGGCGGACGCGCCCTGCGCCCCCGCCGCCGCCGCGACCGCTGCGACCGCCTGCAGGCCGGACGCGGCCGACACGCCGGACTGGGGACTGCCGACCGTGGCGGTGGCGGCGGCTGCGGCGGTGGCGACCGCGGCCGCCGGCCCCGCGGCCGCTGCGACCGCCCCCGTGCCGCCGGATCCGACCCGAACGATCACGTTCGCCGGCTGCGCGGAGGCCGGCCCCGCGGACTGGCCCGACGAAGCCGGGGTGCCGCCGTCCGAAGCCGGCTGCGACGCCAGCGCGGCCGAAGCGCGCGACGATCCCGCGTCGGCGCCGTCGGCCTGCGTCGCGGACGACAGGCTGGCGAACGACGGGGCGGCGCGGGTCATGACGAAGGTCGGGGCCGCTGCGGCGGCGCGGGCTGCGGCGGGCGCTGCCGCCCTCGCCGCGACAGGCGCTTCCGGGACCGGGACGTCCGCGACGGGTGCCGGGATATCCGCCGCAGGGACCGGTGCGAGCGCGCGCGCCTTGACCTCGAACGTGAGCGTCGTGGTGCCGGCCATCTCCCCGCCGGCATCGGCCAGGCGCAGCGACACGGTTGCGGTGCCGGCCTCGCGGGCGGCGAAGGACACGCGGCCCGAGTCGACGTCGGCCTGCGTGAAGCGGCGGCCGACCTCCATCGCGACCTCGTCGAACAGCAGGTCGCCGAGGGGCGAGGCCTGCGCGAGTTCGTAGACGATCCGCTCGGGTCCGTCGTCCACGTCGGTGGCGGCGAGCGCGGCCGGGGCGACGGCGGCGAGGCTGCCGGCCTCCACGGACACCGGCTTCGCCAGCGGTCCGGCCACCGGCGCGTCGTTGACCGCATCGATCGTCAGCGCGATCGTGGCCTGCGACGCGGGGCCGCCCAGACCCGGGTCGGTGACCGACAGCGTGATCGTCGCGGCGCCCGAGGCGTCGGTCGGGGGCCGGAAGGTCAGTGACGCGAGCGCCGCGGCGACGGCCGCGGGCGAGCCGCCGAAGCGGATCGTCGCGTCGTCCGTGCCGTCGGTGCCGCCCGAGAAGTCCAGGCCCGCGAACGCGCCCAGCGTCAGCGTCCCGCGGTCGACCGACAGCACCAGGTCGAGCCGCGTCGCGGCGGCGTCCGCATCGACCGACACCGCCGACCCGTCGGCGCCCGACAGCACCCGCTGGACGTCCTCGCGCGCGGCGAGCGTCGCGGGCACGGTCAGCCCCGGCGCCTGGTCGTGGACGTTGCCCAGCACGACGCGGACCGAGGTCACGGTCGTGCGCGGCACGCTGCCGCCGGTGGTCGCGATCACGTCGACGTCGTACTCGCGCCGACCGTCGCCCAGCTCGACCCCGCCGGCGAGCGTCTCGTAGTCGAGCCCTGCGAGGACGGTCAGCACGCCGGTCGCGCCGTCGAGGGCGAAGACGCCCGCCGGCGCATCCGGGCCGAGCGACCAGGTGACGCCGGTCTGGGTGACGCCGTCGACGGACGCACGCAGCGTGACCGCGGTCGCCGCCGTCGCGTTCTCCAGGACGGTGATCGGCGGGACGGCATCCACGGCCAGCTCGCCGGCCAGGGTGTACGTGCGCATCACCAGCGTCGTCGCGCCGTAGGAGCCGCCGCCTGGGCCGGTCCAGGCGATGACCACACGGTCGCCCGCCACCGCGATCGACGGGGCGCGCTGATCGCCGGCGAGGAACGCGTCGATGTGCTTCGGGCCGTCGGCATCGGCCACCCCGTTGGCATCGACGTGGATCGCCCGGATGCCGTACCCGCCGCTCGACGAGGTCTCCCACGCGACGATCCAGCCGCCGCCGGTGATCGCGGCGACGCTCGGCCGCCCGGCCGCATGGCCAGACTCGGTGGGAATCTGAACGGCGCTGCCGCTAGGCCCGGTCGGCCCGATCACCCGCGACCACAGCGAACCGTCGCGGGTATCGACCCAGACGGCGAGGCCGCGGCCGTCGGCGCCGAGCGCGAACGCCGGGGTGCGCTGGACGTCGGTGAGCAGCGGCACGCTCGGCGAGATCCGTGTGCCCAGGGTGGTGGGCCCGGGCGTCCCCACGCTCGCATCCGCCGCCACCCGGAACGTGAAGATGCCGCTCGTCCAGTTGAGGGAACCGGGGCTGGAATGCAGCACGACCGTGATCGCGCCGCTGTCGGTGATGCCCGCGTCGGGGTGGGCGTCCGACAGGCCCTGCAATCGGGTGATCTCGATCATCGCGCCGCTGGTCGTGGCGCCGATACCCGGATTGATCGACAGGCGCCGGGCACTGATGTCCAGTCCGATGCCGTCGACTTGCGACCAGACCACCACGGCCCGCTGGCCGTTCGGCGAGAGGTCGACGGACACCTGGCCCGGCGAGCGCACCTCGGCGTCGCCCTCGTTGACCTTGATCGAGGTGCCGTCGAAATTGGTGCGACCACCGTCCGCCTCGGCGGCGCTGACGTAGCTCACCCGCGCATCGCCGTCGACTGACCAGGCCACCAGCAGGTTGCCGGCCTCGTCCATCGCGACCGAGGGCATCCGCGGGCCTTCGTCGTCGGCGTCGATCGTGAGCACCCCGCCGCGCAGGCTGCCGTCGACCGCGTAGCGCTGGGCGAGGATGCGCTCGCCGTCGGGATCGACCCAGACGAGCACCGTGCCGGCCGCGCTGGCGGCGACCTGCCGGCCGGCGGTGCTGGCGGTGCTGCCGCCCTCCTGGAAGGACTGGGCCGTGGTGACCGCGACCTCCCCCGACGGGGCCGGCGTCAGCCCGAGACGACCGGCGAACTCGGCGCGCAGTGCGGCGCCGATCGGCGCCGTGGCCTCGATCGGGCCACGCGCGACCTCCAGCTCCCAGTCGCCGCCGGCCTCCAGGCCACCGGTGGCATCGGTGCTCGCGGCGACGTCGGCACCGGTCAGCGCCGACAGCGCGTCGAGCAGCGCGGCGCCCTCGGGGCCGGCACCGGCGTCGCAGCCCCAGAGCAGCAGATCGGCGTCCTCGGCGAGTCCGAGCGACCAGCCCGCGACCTCGCCGGCGCGGGCCCGCAGCGTGGCGAGGTCGAGCGCGCCGTCGCCGAGCTGCATCGAACCAGGCTCGCCATGGCCGAACAGGTGGACGGCGCGGTAGGTGCCCTGCGCCCCCGACAGCGCGGCGTCGAGCGCCGCGATCGCGTCGTCGCCCTCGCCGACCACCAGGACGTCGATCGGGCGGCCGAGGTCGCGCTGCGCGTGCAGGTCGGCCAGCAGCCGGTCGGCGTCGGGCACGCGGGCATCGACGAGCGCGAGCTCGCGCGCAGGGGTGGCCGCAACGCCGTGCGAGGCCGGTTCGGTGTCCGCGCCGATGTCGCCCTCGGCGGCCGACCGGCCCTGCCAGGCGATCGCCTCGGACGGGACCGACGCCACCCATGCGGCGGCGACCGCATCCGCCGCACCGGCGGGATCCGCTGAAAAAAGGAGTCGCGGCTCGAGCACCTCGATCGAGGGCGCTCGGCGACGTGTCGGGCGCGTCCGGAACATGACGGCAGTGTCGCCGCGCGACCCCCGGGCGCTCCGGGGCGGCCCGACCACCGGTCGATCCGGGCGGGTCGGTTGCGACTAAGCCTGTGGGTTGCTGACGACCCGCGGATCGATGACCCCCACGGATCGGGGGTCTGCGGTCAGATCCGGCCGGCGGCCTTAGGCGCGTCCGCTTTAGGCACGACGGGTGCCGAAGCGGGCCGCAGCGGCAGCGCGCCGCTGTCGTCGAACGCCACCTGGCAGCGCACGCCGGCGGGCAGCGCGCCACTGCCGTTGGGCACGTCGAGCCGCGCGCGGAAGGTGCCGCTGGCGGCGTCCACGAAGCGGTCGACCTGCGCGACCCGCGCACCGACCTCGGGCCCCTCGATGCCGTCCGCCCGCACGGTGGCGGCCATGCCCTCGCGGATGCGGCCGAATCGCGAGGCCGGCACCACCACCTCGACCCGCAGCCGGTCGAGCGCGAGCACGCGCAGGATCGGCCGGCCATCGACCCGTTCGCCCGGATTGAGCAGCCGGTCGGCGACGATGCCGTCGATGGGGCTTCGCACCAGGCGCTGCTCGAGCTGGCGCCGCGCGAGCTCGTGCTCCCGGCGCGCGACCTCGAGCGCCTCGCGGGACTGCTGCAGGCGGTGATCGGCAATCTCGAATTCGGCCGAGGCGTTCTCGAGCTCGAGGCGCCCCCCGAAATCCAGCGTCGACAGCGTGTGCATGCGCCGCAGCTTGAGCTTCGCCATGTCGCGGGCGGCGGCCAGCGCGTTGACCTCGGATTCGGCCGAGGCCTTGGCCCAGGCGGCGTCGACCGCCGCGCGCTCGACGTCGGCCTGCAGCGTGGCCACCACCTGGCCGCGCTTGACGCGGGTGCCGCGCTCGACGCGGACCGACTCGAGCACGCCGGAGGCCGAGGCCGCGATCTCGGCGGTCTCGGTCGGCTCGATCACGCACCCCAGGGCCGCGGCCGGGGCGGGCGCGGGTGCGGGCGCCGCAGGGGGCGAGGTCGGGCGCGATGCGCCCGGGCCGCGGACCGCGCCGCCGCCCGACTGCGCGAGCACCGGCCCGCTGGCGAGCGCGGCGAGCAGGATCGGCACTGCAGCGGCGACTGCGGGGAGGCGCCGTACGTTGCGCGGGAGAGCGAATGAAATCAAGGAACTGGCCTTGAGACTTAGTGCTTATTCTCGGATCCGGCCACTGTAGCGAAATGCAGCCGCCTTGACCAGCGGCGATCGTGGCCGAGGGCCTCTGCGCGCACCAGCCTGTCCTCCCAGCGCCACCACCGCTGGCAGCCCGCCCAGACGGCCTCGACGAGCCGGCCGCGCCAGCGCGCGCCCTGCGCCCGGCCCGGCGCACCCGCATCGGCGCGCGCCGCGATGCAGCCGACGAGACGGGCGATCGCGCCCAGCGCCGCGGGCAACCGGTGCGGCGCGAGGGGCGAATCGTCGAGGCGCAGCCAGTGCTCGGCGCTGCCCGGGTCGGCCTGGCGGGCGGCCCGGCCGATCACCTGGCGGTCGATCCGCGCGCTGCGGTTGTGCTGCAGGCTCAGCACGTGCAGCCCACCGGCCCGCGCCGCCTCGGGCGCGAGCCGGATGTCGGTGCCGCGGCCGGCCATCTGGGTGGCCACCGTGATCCGGCCGGCGTCGCCGGCCCCCGCGATCCGCGCGTGCTCGTCCTGGTCGTGTCGCGCGTCGAGCACCGCGACGGCGATGCCGCGGGCCTCGAAGCGGGCCGCGAGCGCCGCCGAGTCGGCGACCGAGTCGGTCGCCACCAGCACGCACCGGCCGCGGCCCGCGAGCCGCGCGGCGCGGGCGATCGCCGCCTCGAACTGCGCATCGCGATCGGCGAACAGGCGCGCCGGCGCCACGCGCAGCGCCGACGCTCGGGTGCGCGCCACCCGCACGACCGCGAGCCCGTAGGCGGCACGCAGTTCGGCGGCCGCCTCCCGCAGCGTGCCGCTGGTGCCGCACAGGTGGTGGTAGCGCGACATCAGCCGCGGGTAGGTGACGCTGGCGCGCACCGTCGTGGCCGGCGGCACCGGCACCTGCTCCTTGAGCGCGACCAGCGTGTGCAGCGCGCGCGACAGCACGCGGCCCGGCGACGGACGACCGGTGGTGGCGTCGACCAGCACCACCTCGCGCGCCTGCACGACGTAGTGGACGTCGCGACGCAGCACGTGCAGCGCGACCAGCGCCTGC
>JAIYAG010000463.1 GCA_027489195.1 Burkholderiales bacterium
CGGCTTCGCGCACGCGGGCGCCGAGCTTCGGATTCACGCCGATGCCGACCTCGCCGACGTACTGCGCATCGCCGTTGTCGAACGCGTCCTGGAAGCGCCAGGCGCAGGCCACCGGCAGGCCGAAGCGGTGGGCGAAGGCGCGCACCGACTCGCGCGAGGCGTCGTCCCAGGTCGAGCCGCCGACCAGCAGCAGCGGGCGCTCGGCCGCGGCCAGCAGCTCGGCCAGGCGCGCGGTCTGGGCGGCCGACGGCGAGGGCTGCACGCGCTGGTACGGCCGCGCGTCGGGCACGTCGGCGAGCTGCACCAGCACGTCCTCGGGCAGCGCCAGCACGACCGGCCCGGGCCGTCCCGAGGTCGCGACATGGAAGGCGTGCTGGATGAACTCGGGAATCCGGTCGGCGCGGTCGATCGAGGCCACCCACTTGGCCATCTGGCCGAACATGCGCCGGTAGTCGACCTCCTGGAAGGCCTCCCGCTCGACGAAGTCGGTCCCGACCTGGCCGATGAACAGGATCATCGGCGTGGAGTCCTGGAACGCGGTGTGCACGCCGATGGACGCGTTGGTGGCGCCCGGACCGCGGGTGGCGAAGCAGATGCCGGGGGCGCCGGTCAGCTTGCCCCAGGCCTCGGCCATGTTCGCGGCCCCGCCCTCCTGGCGGCAGACCACCAGCGGCAGCCGGTCGCGGACGTCGTGCATCGCGTCGAGCACCGCGAGGAAGCTCTCGCCGGGCACGCAGAACGCGCGGTTCGCGCCGTGCACGAGCAGCTGGTCGACGATCAGGCGGCCGCCGGTGCGCGGGCCCGGGGAGACGGGACGTTGAACGGGTCGGAGGGTGGGGATCATGGCGGGGTCGGGAGGGGTCGGAAGGACGGTGAACGGACGTGCCAGGCGAACAGGGCCATCGCGCCGGCGACGCAGGCGAGCGCGCCGCCCGCCATCGCGCCGGCCGAGTGCCACAGCAGCGGCGAGACGAGGCCGGCCACCAGCGCATTGCCGGCGGACAGCGTGAACGCCATGCCCGAAGCGGCCATGCCGCGGCGCTCGGGGAAGGTGTCGAGCAGCATCACCTGCAGCGGCGCCATGGCCAGGCCCATGCCCACGTTGTAGGGGAAGAGCGGCAGCGTCGCCCAGGGCACGCGCGGCGGCTCCATCAGCAGGGCCTGCGCCAGGTTGCCCAGCACCGACAGCGTCATCAGCGCATAGCCGGCGACGATCGTGCGGACGGGCGAGAGCCGGCCGGCGAGCCGCGAGGACAGGAAGGCACCGCTCATGGTGCCGGCCACCGCCGGCACGAACAGCCAGGCGAAGGCGGTGGGCGCGAGGCCCAGCACGCCCGGCAGGAAGGCCGGCGCCGCCAGCACGTAGACGAAGAAGCCCGCGAAGTTCAGCGCCAGCACCGCAGCCAGCCGCAGGAACGGCGGGTGGGTCGCGAGCGCCGCGTAGGCCCGCGCCATCGGCCGGGGCCGCATGCTGACGCGCTGCGCGGGCGGCAGCGTCTCGGGCAGGTAGCGGAAGCAGAAGACGGTCATGGCGAGCGCCACCGCCGCCAGGAAGCCGAACACCGAGCGCCAGCCGGCGATCGCGTCGATCCAGCCGCCGGCGATCGGCGCCACCGCCGGCGCGAGCGCGAAGAACATCGTCGCCTGCGAGAGCATCCGCTGCGCCTGCGGCCCGTCGGCCACGTCGCGGACCACCGCCCGACCGACCGTCATGCCGACCCCAGCGACCGCCCCCTGCAGCGCCCGCCAGCCCCAGAGCGCCTCGATCGAGCCGGCCGTGGCGGCACCGAGCGAGGCGACCGCGAAGGCCACCAGCCCGACCAGCACCACCCGACGCCGGCCGAGCGCGTCCGACAGCGCGCCGTGCCACAGCGCCATCAGCGCGAACGGGACGATGAAGGCGGTCAGGGTCTGCTGGACCTGCAGCGGCGTCGCGTCGAGGTCGCGGGCGATCGAGCCGAAGGCTGGCAGGTAGGTGTCGATCGCGAACGGGCCGAGGATCGACAGGCCGGCGATGATCGGCGGAAGGCGCCGCTGCAGATCGGCCCGGGAGGCCGGAAGCGGTGCGGATGCAGGCATCCGGGGATTGTCGCATGCGGTGTGCGCCGGCTCGGGCGCCGAAACTGGCAAAATGCCGGATTGCGCGTTCCGCCCCTTCCCTTCACCCCACCCCACTCGCAGGCCCATGTCCCAAGTCAAGAAAGTCGTGCTCGCCTACTCCGGCGGCCTCGATACCTCGGTGATCCTCAAATGGCTGCAGGACACCTACGGATGCGAGGTGATCACCTTCACCGCGGACATCGGCCAGGGCGAGGAGCTCGAGCCGGCGCGCAAGAAGGCCGAGATGTTCGGCGTCAAGAAGATCTACGTCGAGGACCTGCGCGAGGAGTTCGTGCGCGACTTCGTGTTCCCGATGTTCCGCGCCAACGCGCTCTACGAGGGCGAGTACCTGCTGGGCACCTCGATCGCACGGCCGCTGATCGCCAAGCGCCTGGTCGAGATCGCGCGCCGCGAGAAGGCGGACGCCATCTCGCACGGCGCCACCGGCAAGGGCAACGACCAGGTCCGCTTCGAGCTGGGCGCCTACGCGCTGATGCCCGACGTCAAGGTCATCGCGCCGTGGCGCGAGTGGGACCTGCTGTCGCGCGACAAGCTGCTCGCCTACGCCGACCAGCACGGCATCCCGGTCGACTACAAGAAGCGCAAGGGCGAGGCGCCGTACTCGATGGACGCCAACCTGCTGCACATCTCGTTCGAGGGCGGCATCCTCGAGGACCCGAGCCGCGCGCCCGGCGAGGACATGTGGCGCCTGACGGTCTCGCCCGAGAAGGCGCCGGGCAAGCCCGAACTGGTCGAGATCGACTTCGAGCGCGGCGACCCGGTCGCGATCAACGGCGTGCGCATGACGCCCGCGGTGCTGCTGACCGAGCTCAACCGACTGGGCGGCAAGCACGGCGTGGGCCGCCTCGACCTGGTCGAGAACCGCTACGTCGGCATGAAGTCGCGCGGCTGCTACGAGACCCCCGGCGGCACGATCCTGCTGCGCGCGCAGCGCGCGATCGAGTCGCTGACGCTCGACCGCGAGGTCGCGCACCTGAAGGACGACCTGATGCCGCGCTACGCGAGCCTGGTCTACAACGGCTACTGGTGGAGCCCGGAGCGCCAGACGCTGCAGGTGCTGATCGACCACACCCAGCAGAGCGTCAACGGCCGCGTGGTGCTCAAGCTCTTCAAGGGCAATGTCATCGTCACCAGCCGCTCGTCGGCGTACTCGCTCTTCGACACGAAGATCGCGACCTTCGACGACGACGGCGGCGCCTACAACCAGGCCGACGCAGGCGGCTTCATCAAGCTGAACGCGCTGCGGATGCGGATCGCCGGGGTGAAGGCCGCGGCACGTGCGGCGGCGGCCAAGCCGGCCAAGCCGGCGAAGGCCGAGAAGCCTGCGAAGGCCGAGAAGCCTGCGAAGGCAGCGAAGGCAGCCAAGCCCTCGAAAGCCGACGCCAAACCGGTCAAGCCGGCGGCGGCGAAGAAGGCCCCGGCGAAGAAGCCGGCGGCCTGAGCGGACCGTCATGAGCACGCACCACCCCGTGGACGGGCTGCACATCGAGCGGATCGACCCGCTCGACGCCCGGCATGCGGCGGCGCTGCTCGCGCTGCTCGACGAGTATGCGACGGACCCGACCGGCGGCGGCACGCCCCTGGCCGAAGACGCGAAGGCGCGGCTGCCAGGGGTCCTGGCCGCCCGTGCCCACTATGCCGGCTGGCTGGCCTGGGACGGCGAGCGACCGGTCGGGCTGCTCAATGCCTTCGAGGGCGTCTCCACCTTCAGGGCACGGCCCCTGCTCAACATCCACGACATCGCGGTGGCCGCCTCGCACCGCGGGCGCGGAATCGGCCGGCGGCTGCTCGCCGCCGTCGAGGCCGAGGCCAGGGCGCGCGGCTGCTGCAAGCTCACCCTCGAGGCACTCGAGGGCAACACCGGCGCGATCGCGCTGTACCGCGACGTCGGCTTCGCTGCCTACGAGCTCGACCCGGCGATGGGCCGGGCGAGCTTCTTCGAGAAATGGCTGACCTGAACCGGAGCCCGAACCGATGCCGTCATTCGACGTGACCCTCGAGGCCAACCAGGTCGAGATCCGCAACGCGGTCGACCAGGCGAACAAGGAAATCACCAACCGCTTCGACTTCAAGGGGTCCGACGCGCGCTTCGAGCTCGCCGACAAGGCGCTGACCGCCTTCGCCGACGACGACTTCAAGCTCGGCCAGGTGCGCGACGTGCTGCTCGCCAAGCTCGCCAAGCGCAATGTCGACGTCCGCTTCCTCGACTACGGCACCTCCGAGCGGATCGGTGGCGACAAGATGAAGCAGACGATCACGATCCGCCACGGCGTGCCGAGCGAGACCGGCAAGAAGATCGTGCGGGCGCTCAAGGACGCCAAGCTCAAGGTCCAGGCCTCGATCCAGGGCGACGCGGTCCGCGTCACCGGCGCCAAGCGCGACGACCTGCAGACCGCGATCGCGCTGATCCGGCGCGACTTCACCGACCTGCCGCTGGCCTGCGGCAACTTCCGCGACTGAGAAGCTGTGAATAAACCTACTGCGCGTCCCGATCCGGCGCCTGCGGTGCTCGCCGTACATCACGTACGGCTGCGCTCCTCGGCACCGGCTCGGGCCTGCTCGCTACGGTTTCTTCACAG
>JAIYAG010000324.1 GCA_027489195.1 Burkholderiales bacterium
CGCCCGCGGCCCGCGGCCCAAGGCCGCCCCCGGCGGCCCGCGGCTCAAGGCCGCTGCAGCGACTGCAGGTACTCGGCGAGCGCGAGCGTGCGGCCGCGCACGCTCCACTCCGCCGGGAACGGCGTGCCGCGGGTCTGCGCCTCGGACTGCTCGCGGTAGACGCGGCCCCAGATCGGCATCTCGCGCGTGCCGTGCACGCCCGGCTCGGTCATGCCGCGGCCGTCGATCAGGTCGGCGATCTCGGAGCGCGGGAAGCTGCCGCCGCGGCGGCGCGCGATCGTCGTCAGGTCGGCCGGCTCGCGGGCGAGGAAGGGGCGCATCGGGCCGTCGCCGCGGGCCCCCATGCCGTGGCAGGTGGCGCAGTTCGATTCGAACTCGAGCCGGCCGCGTTCGAGCATCGTCGGTGCGGCGGCGGGCGCCGCGGCCGGTGCCGGCTGCGCGAGCGCGGGCGCGGCCAGGGCGGCGAGGACGGCGAGGACGGCGGCGGACAGGGTGAAGTGGCGGCTGGACATGGGTTCGACCTCGGAGGCCCGGCGACGGGGCGCGTGCGACCAGTCTGCGACCGCCGACGCGGCGCCGATTGACCCAGGTCAAGGGCAGGCCGCCCGGCGCCGCCCCGACGGGCCTCGGGCGGTCGCTTGGGCCTTGCGGTGCCCGGAGCTTGCCCCTATGTTCCATGTAGGCCTTCCCCGTGTGCGCCCGCGAGCCGTGCGACGCTTGCAGCTGTCCGTCGCCTCGTCCTTCTCGCCACCGAGGGCTCCGTGACCCGTCCCCCGCTTCACCACACGCGATCCCGACCGGCCCCGGTCGCAGCCCCTGGCGCCGACGCCTCGGCCGGGCTCGACGTGCTCGCGCCGGTGTTCGACACGCTGCCCAGCCTGATCGCGGTGCTCGACGCAGAGGGCGGGATCGTCGCGGTCAACGCCGCCTGGCGCCGCTTCGGCACCGACAGCGGCGCCAAGGACCCGGCGGTCGGGCTCGGCACGAACTACCTGAGCGTCTGCGCCCGGGCCCGCGAAGCCTGCGCCGAGGCCGGGGAGGTCGAGGACGGGCTGCGCCGCGTGCTGTCCGGCGAGACCGAGGGCTTCGACCTCGAGTACCCCTGCGAGACGCCGGAGCGCCCGATGTGGTTCCAGCTGCAGGCGAGCCGGTGGCAGGGCGGCGGGCCGGTGCGGGTCGTCGTCTCGCACACCGACGTCACCGCCCGGGCGCTGGCCGAGCGCGCGCTGCGCGACGCCGACCGGCGCAAGGACGAGTTCCTGGTGATGCTCGCCCACGAGCTGCGCAGCCCGCTGGCGCCGCTGCTGAACGCGGCCCGGGTGGTCGAGCGCACCGAACCGCTGAGCGCACGCGGTCGCGAGGCGATCGCGATGGTGTCGCGCCAGGCCCGGCAGCTGTCGCGCCTCGTCGACGACCTGCTCGACGTCAGCCGCATCACCCGCGGCAAGATCGCGCTGCAGTGCACGCCGGTGGATGTCGGCGCGGCCGTGCGCGGCGCGATCGAGGCCGCCGCCGCCGATGCGCTGGTGCGCGGTCACCGCGTCGAGCTCGATCTCCCGGAGCCGCCGCTGCGTGTCGACGCCGACCCGGTGCGGCTCGCGCAGATGCTCGGCAACCTGCTCGAGAACGCCTTCAAGTACACCCCGGACGGCGGACGCATCGGCGTCTCGGTCGTCGCCGACGCCGAGACGGTGGAGATCGCGGTCTCGGATACCGGCATCGGCATCGATCCCGCGAAGATCCCGCAGCTCTTCGAGCTCTTCCATCAGGTCGACCCCACGCTCGACCGCGCTTCGGGCGGGCTGGGCATCGGTCTGACCGTCGTGCGCCGGCTCGTCGAGCTGCATGGCGGGCGGGTGCATGCCACCAGCCCGGGTGCCGGGCAGGGCGCGACCTTCACGCTCGCCCTGCCGCGCCTTCACCCGCCCGTGCCGTCCTCCGGCGGCTGACCCTTCGGCAACGGAATCCCTCGGGGGGCCCCGCCCGCCGGGCGAGTACCATCCGGTGCACAGACGACCGGGCCATGCGGGGACCGGTCCAGGAGACTCCGTCAGATGAACGCGCCGACAGAAGGCATGCGGCTGGTCACCAGCCTCAAGGAACGCTATACCGCCGAGGCGGGCTGGGTCTACATGACCGGCACCCAGGCGCTGGTCCGGCTGCCGATCCAGCAGCGCCTGCGCGATGCCGCCGCGGGCCTGAGCACCGGCGGCTACGTGTCCGGCTACCGCGGCTCGCCGCTGGGCCGCTACGACATGGAGCTCGCGGCCGCGCAGGACGTGCTCGACCGCCACAACGTCGTCTTCCGGGCCGGCGTCAACGAGGACCTCGCGGCCACCGCGCTGTGGGGCGCGCAGTACGTGGGCGTGTTCCCCGGCGCCAAGGTCGACGGTGTCTTCGGCATCTGGTACGGCAAGGGGCCGGGCGTGGACCGCTCGGGCGACCCGTTCCGCCATGCCAACCTCGCCGGCACCTCGCCGCTCGGCGGCGTGCTGGCGCTGGCCGGCGACGATCACGGTGCGAAGTCGTCCACCGTCGCCAACTACTCGGACCTGAACTTCGTCGCCGCGACCATCCCGCTGCTCTATCCGAGCAACGCGCAGGAACTGCTCGACCTGGGCCTGCACGGCATCGCGATGAGCCGGTACTCGGGCTGCTGGACCGGCATGAAGGTCGTCACCGACGTGGTCGAGGGCGGCGGCTCGGTCTACGTCGCGCCCGACTCGCCGGTGATCGTCGTGCCGCCCGAAGGCGAACTGCCGGCAGGCGGCGTGCACACCCGCGGCTTCGACGCGGCGGTGCCGCAGGAAGAGCGGCTGCACCACCACAAGATCTACCGCGTGCTCGCCTACGCGCGCGCCAACGCGCTCAACCGCATCGGCGGCGCGACCGGCGAGGCCCGCATCGGCGTGGTCGCCGCGGGCAAGGCCTGGCAGGACCTGCAGCAGGCGATGGTCGCGCTCGGCCTGGACGAGGCCGGCCTGGCCGCGCTCGGCGTGCGCACGCTGAAGGTCGGCCTCGTCTGGCCGCTCGACCCGACCATCGTGCGCGAGTTCGCGCAGGGGCTGTCGACGGTGCTGGTGATCGAGGAGAAGCGCCCGCTGCTCGAGGACCAGATGCGCAATGCGCTCTACGGCCTCGCCGGGGCGCCCGCGATCCGCGGCAAGTTCGCCACCGGCGCGATGTTCGCCGAGGACCGGGGCGCCGCGATCTTCCCGAACGCGGGCGAGATCTCGCCGGCCATGGTCGCGGGGGCGATCGTCGACGCGCTGCGCGCGCTCGACCCCGGCTGCACGCTGTCGCTGCCCGCCGACATCGCGGGCCCGAAGTCGGACGGTCCGTCGCCGGTGCGCGCACCGAGCTTCTGCTCGGGCTGCCCGCACGGGCGCTCCACCAAGCTGCCCGAGGGCAGCCGCGCGCTCGCCGGCATCGGCTGCCACACCATGGCGATGTTCCTCGACCCGACCAAGACGACCACCGTGTCGCACATGGGTGGCGAGGGCGCGATGTGGCTGGGCCAGCAGCCGTTCACCACCGAGAAGCACGTGTTCGCCAACATGGGCGACGGCACGTACTTCCACTCCGGCTTCCTCGCGCTGCGCCAGGCCGTGGCCGCGCACGTGCCGATCACCTACAAGATCCTGCACAACGGCTTCGTGTCGATGACCGGCGGCCAGAAGATCGACGGCGAGCTCACCATCGCCGGCACCATCGGCGAGCTCTCGGCCGAGGGCGTGAAGAAGATCGCGCTGGTGAGCGACGATCCGACGAAGTGGCAGGGCGTGGCGCTGCCCACCGGCGTGACCGTGCACCACCGCTCCGAGCTCGACGCCGTGCAGCGCGACTTCCGCGAGTACGGCGACGTCTCTGTGATCGTCTACGACCAGCCCTGCGCCACCGAGCGCAGGCGCCTTCGCAAGCGCGGCAAGTGGAACGACCCCGACAAGCGCGCGTTCATCAACAGCGCGGTCTGCGAGGGCTGCGGCGACTGCGGCAAGGTCACGAACTGCATGTCGATCGAGCCGCTCGAGACCGAACTCGGGCGCAAGCGGCGCATCAACCAGTCGACCTGCAACAAGGATTTCTCCTGCCAGGAGGGGTTCTGCCCGAGCTTCGTGACCGTCGAGGGGGGCCGCGTGCGCAAGGCCGGCGCCTCCGGCGCATCCGGCGCAGCCGGGGCCGACCCGCTCGCCGCGGTGGCCGCGGCCGGCGACGCGGCCTTCCCGGCGCTGCCCGCGCCCGCCATCGCGCGGCCCGAGCGCTCGTACGCGATCATCATCGCGGGCATCGGCGGCACCGGCGTCGTGACCATCGGGCAGACGCTCGCGGTGGCCGCCCACCTCGAGGGCCTGTTCAGCTCCAACCTCGACGTCACCGGCCTCGCACAGAAGTACGGCGCGGTGCTGTCGCACGTGAAGGTCGCGCCCGAGCCGGCAATGCTGCACGCCACGCGCGTGGCCACCGGCGAGGCCGACGCGCTGATCGGCTGCGACCTGATCGTGTCGGCCGGCGACGAGACCTTCTCGAAGCTGCGCGCCGGCAGCGGCGGCGTGGTCTGCACCGACATGGTCCCGACCTCGGAGTTCTCGCGCAATCCCGACTGGAACCCGGACGCCGACCGCCTGGCCGCCAAGCTCGCCGACGTGTTCGGCGAGCGCGGCCTCGCGATGGAGGCGCTGCGCCTGTCGACCGCGCTGATGGGCGACGCGATCACCGCGAACATGTTCCTGCTCGGCGCCGCCTGGCAGCGCGGCCTGGTGCCGCTGACCTTCGAGGCGATCGACCGCGCGATCGAGCTCAACGGCGTCGCGATCGAGAGCAATCGCCGCGCCTTCCTGTGGGGCCGGCGCGCGGCGCACGACCTGAACGCGGTCGAGAAGATCGCGACCGGCTCGGGGCCGGCGAGCGCGAAGGTGGTCCGCTTCGACCCGAAGAAGCCGGCGACCCTCGCCGAGCTGATGGCGGTCCGCATCGGGTACCTGACCGACTACCAGGACGCGGCCTACGCAAACCGGTATGCCGCGATGGTCGAGCGCGTGAAGCAGGCCGAGGCCGCGCTCGGCCGCGGCGACGCGCTGGCGCGTGCGGTCGCCAAGTACCTCTTCAAGCTGATGGCCCACAAGGACGAGTGGGAGGTCGCCCGCCTCTATGCGCGGCCCGAGTTCCGCAAGGAGCTTGAGACGGCCTTCGAGGGCGACTTCAAGCTGAAGTTCCACGTCGCGGGCGGGCCGTTCGGCCGGCGCGATCCGGTCTCGGGTAAGCTGGTCAAGCGCGAGGTCGGCCCGTGGCTGATGACGGCGTTCCGGCTGATGGCGCCGCTGCGCGGCCTGCGGGGCGGCGCGCTCGACGTGTTCCGCAACTCGTCCGAGCGCCGGCTGGCCCGCGACCTGCTGGCGACCTACGAGGCCGACCTCGAGCGTGTGCTCGCCGGTCTCGCCGCGGCCAACCATGCGGTCGCGGTGAAGCTCGCGTCGCTGCCCGAGAAGGTGCGCGGCTACGGCCACGTCCGCGAGCAGCACGCCGAGGCGATGAAGCTCGAGCGCGAGGCGCTGCTGGCCCAGTGGCCGCAGGGCGGCGAGGCGGTGGTCGAGGTGAAGCGGCGGATGCAGGCCGCCTGACGCTGCGGTCCCGCCCCGAGGCAACGCCCGGGGCGGTATCCGGTCAGCCGGGCGGCGCGCCGCCTGCGGCCTCCGCCGTCGTGTCCTCGGGCACGGTCTCGGGCGCCACCACGAAACGCTCGAACGACTCGCGGATCGTGTCGATCGGCGCGTCGCGGAAGATGAACACCAGCTTCGAGCCGCGGTTCGCGTCGGGCCACTGCGCCAGCGTGACCGGCGGATGGAACACGTGGTGCACGCCGTGCAGCACGACCGGCAGCGGCTCGCCGGCGAGCGCGACCACGGCCTTGGTCCGCAGCAGCCGGTCGCCATGGACGCGACGCAGGTCGGCCAGCCAGTCGTGCAGCCGCTGCCAGTCGAGCGGCGCCTCGGGCGTCAGGCACAGGGCCTGGATGTGTTCGCCGTGCGCGTTGGGATCGGGACGGTCCGCATGCGGCGGCTCGAAGCGGATCCAGCGCCGCACGCGCGAGGCCAGGTCCGGCGAGCCGCGGGGCAGCACCTCGTCGGCCGAGGCGCGCCCGGCGACGACGGGGGCGATCGTCGCGATGCCGTTGAGCGCGCGCAGCCTGGGCTCGAGCCGTGCCAGCGCGTCGGCGTCGAGGTCGGTCTTGGTGAGCAGCAGCCGGTCCGCGAGGGCGACCTGCTTGCGCGCCTCGGGATGCTCGTCGAGCTGGCGTGCGGCATTGACCGCGTCGACCGTGGTCACCACGCCCGCGAGCGTGCAGAAGTGCGAGACCAGCGGGTTGTTCAGCATCATCTGCATCATCGGCGCCGGGTCGGCGAGGCCGGTGGTCTCGATGACGATGCGCCGGAACGGCGGGATCTCGCCCGCGTCGCGCCGCGCGAGCAGCTGGCGCAGCGCGCTCTCCAGGTCGGAGCGCAGCGTGCAGCAGACGCACCCGCTCTGCAGCACGACCATCTCGCCGTCGATCGAATCGACCAGCAGGTGATCGAGCCCGACCGCGCCGAACTCGTTGACGATCACCGCGGTGTCGCCGAGCTCGGGCTGCTTGAGCAGGTGGTTGAGCAGCGTGGTCTTGCCGCTGCCCAGGAAGCCGGTCAGCACGGTGACCGGCATGCGTTCCGCAGAACGATCGGTTTCGAACAGGCTCAAGCAGGTCTCCTCGTCGCGGTGTCTTGACCGCGCGCATGACTAAGCATAGCTTGGACGTACGGCGATTCTCGTCGCCGTCGTCCGGAGAACCGCACCCGCTGCGCGTTTCCGGCAATCCAGTTGCAATAAGACGAAGACAGAGGAGACCCGATGAGCGACGACGCCCAAGGCATTCCCCCGCGCGAGCAGGACCCGTCCCAGCAGACCGCGCAGACCCCGCAGGCCGAGGGCGACAGCTCCCGCCGCGACTTCTTCCGCAGTGCGGTCGCGGCCGCCGGCGTGATCGGCGTGGCCGGCGCGCTGCACGGCAAGTACGGCAGCGCACCGCTGATCGCGAGCGCGCAGGCGCAGACCCCCGCCGGCGGCGCGCAGCGGCAATGGTGGCCGTCGCGATGGGGCCCGAACGACGAGGCCGGCGCGTCGAACTGGATCACCCCCGAGAAGGTGCTCGATGCCTCGAAGTGGATCCGCGACGGGAGGATCTTCCGGATCGGTCGCGTCTACGAGCAGGGGATGCCGATGTTCGGCGCCCGCGCGTTCTCGCTGCGCATCCCCGGCAGCCCGACGGGCGGCCCGTTCGGCGACAACAAGCTGATCTACAACGACGAGTTCCTCGCCGCCGAGATCGGCCAGAGCGGCACGCAGTTCGACGGGCTGGGTCACATCGGGCTCCAGATGGGTCCCGACGGCGACAAGAACCAGATGCGCTACTACAACGGCTTCACCGAGCAGCAGGTGGGTGGCGCCTACGGGCTGCAGAAGCTCGGCATCGAGAAGGTCAAGCCGTTCTTCACGCGCGGCCACCTGATCGACGTGGAGGGCGCGCGGGGCGCGATGTGGGACGCGGGCCAGGAGATCAAGCTCGACTGGATCCGGAATGCGCTGCAGAAGCAGGGCATGAACGAGGCCGACATCAAGCCGGGCGACGCGGTGTTCTTCAATACCGGCTGGGGCAAGCTCTGGATGAAGAACAACGACCGGTTCGTCGCGGGCGAGCCCGGCATCGGTCTGGAGGTCGCGCGCTGGTGCATCGAGAAGGGGGTCAGCCTGACGGGTGCCGATTCCTGGGCGACCGAGGTCGTGCCGAACCCGGACCCGAAGCTGGCGTTCCCGGTGCATGCCGAGCTGATCACCAAGCACGGCATCTTCAACCACGAGAACATGCAGTTCGACGAGCTGATCGCCGCGAAGAAGTACCAGTTCGTGTACATCTTCTCGCCGGCGCCGATGAAGGGGGCGACCGGCTCGAACGGCGGCCCGATCGCGGTGACCTGAGCGGTTTCGGCCGGGCCGCGCGCCCGGCCGGCGGTGTGCCTCGGGCGGTGCGCGCGCACCGCCCGGCGGACCGTCCCGGTGCCTGAGCCCGGTGCCTCGCCTCAGCGCACGACGGGCAACGCGCAGCCCACCGGCCGCAGCTCGATCTGGGCCACCGAATAGCGGGTCAGCGGACGGTCGCCGTCGAGCACGAGGCGAGCGCGCTGCTGGGCCGTGGTGCGGACCAGCAGCTTGGGCACCTGGCGGTACAGCAGCTGGCGCGTGCCGCGCCGCTCGTTGTCGCCCGCGGCACCGTCCACGCGCATCGCCCCCTCGCTCTCGCGCGGCCCCTCGGTGCGCTCGGCCACCAGCACCAGCGCGTCGCCGTCGACCCGGTACTCGTCGTGCACCGCCGTGCCGAGCAGGGGGTGCAGGAACGAGACCTCGAAGGTCCGGTCCAGGCCGTTGAAGGGCACGCGCGCGAGCACGCGCCCGTCATCGGCATCGAGCAGCGCCAGCACGCAGCCGGTCGCGGTGCGGCCGGCAGGCGGGGCAGGCAGGGCGGGCGGGGTGGGCCGGGCGGCCGACGGCGGTGCGGCCTGCGTTCCGGGCGGTGCCCCGGTCGCGGGGGCCTGAGCGGCGGCCGGGGCTGCCAGCGATGCGGCGGCCGACAGCAGGGCGGCCGCGCAGGCCGACCCCAGCCGGCGCGACGGTGTGTTCTCGGGAGTCCGATCCGTGCGTCTCATCAGGCCGATCGTATCCTGCGGGCGGTGTGGCGGCCGCCGGGCGCCGCCCGGCCCCCTGTCGCGCCGTCGCCGACGCACAACGCGGGCGCGCTCAGCCCGCCAGCGCCGCCCGCTGCGTCTCGACGCGGATCTCGTCGGTCAGCCGCGCCTTGTGGCGCGCGAAGTCGGTCGAGGTCTTGATGCGGTAGTCACGCGGATGCGCGAAGCCGATCGCCTCCTCGTGCTTGATGCGGCCCGGCCGCGCGCTCATGACGACGACGCGGTTGGCCATGAAGATCGCCTCGTCGATGTCGTGGGTGACGAAGAGCACCGTCTTGCGGTGCGTCTCCCAGATGTCGAGCAGCAGCTCCTGCATCAGCTCGCGCGTCTGGTGGTCGAGCGCGCCGAACGGCTCGTCCATCAGCAGCACCTTCGGGTCGTTGGCCAGCGCGCGGGCGAGCGCGGTGCGCTGCTGCATGCCGCCCGACAGCATCTTGGGGAAGTGGTCCTCGAAGCCGCGCAGCCCGACCTGCGCGATGAAGTGCGCGGCGATCTCGGCCTGGCGGGCCGCCGGCACCGCCTGCTCGCGCAGCCCGAAGCAGATGTTCTCGCGCACGGTGAGCCACGGGAACAGCGTGTAGCTCTGGAACACCATGCCGCGGTCGGCGCCGGGACCGGCGACCGGCGCGCCATCGAGCAGCACCGTGCCCGAGCTCGCGACGTCGAGCCCGGCGACGATCCGCAGCAGCGTCGACTTGCCGCAGCCCGAGGGCCCGAGGATGGTGATGAAGTCGTTGTCGGCGACCTCGAGCGAGGAGGCCGACAGCGCCTGCGTGGGCGCGCGTCCGCGCCCGCCGGGGAAGGTGCGCGAGACCTCGCGGATCGACAGGGTGGCCATGGTCAGTGGGCCCTCATCGCAGCGCCGCCCACGGGAACAGCCGTCGGTTCGCGGCCTTGAACACGAAGTCGGTGACCAGCCCGATCAGTCCGATGATGATGATCCCGAAGATCATCTGCCCGGTCGCGAGCAGCGCCTGGCTGTCGATGATCATGTGGCC
>JAIYAG010000061.1 GCA_027489195.1 Burkholderiales bacterium
CCGGGCCTGACGCCGACGTGCTCGCGCTGCGCACGCCGCACACCCGCGTCGTGGACCTCGCGGGCCGCACGGTGGTGCCCGGCTTCTACGACGCGCATCCGCACATGGACCGCCTGGGGCTGCGCGCGCGCGCCGGCGTGCCGATCGCGCACTGCCGCTCGGTCGCCGAGATCTGCGAGGCGGTCCGCGAGGCGGCCGCGCGCACGCCGGCGGGCGAGTGGATCGTCACGCTGCCGATGGGCGCGCCGCCCGACGGCTATGTCAGCGATGCCTCGCAGCTCGCCGAGGGGCGCTTCCCCGACCGCCACGACCTCGACCGCGCCGCACCCGAGCATCCGGTGTTCATCCGCTCGCCCTGGGGTTGGTGGACGCGCCTGCCGCTGCCCGCGGTCGCGAACTCGCGCGCGCTCGCGCTCGCCGGCATCGGCCGCGATACGCCCGCGCCGCACAAGATCGAGATCCTGCGCGACGCCACGGGCGAGCCCACCGGCGTGTTCCTCGAGCGCAACCGCGCGCCAACGCTCGAGTACGTGCTCTTCGACTGCGTGCCGCGCTTCTCGTTCGAGGACCGGCTCGAGGGCCTGCGCGTCGCCACGCGCCTGACCAGCGCCGCCGGCGTGACCGCGGCCTTCGAGGGCCACGGCCTGACGCCCGCGGTGCTCGACGCCTACCGCCAGCTCGCCGCCGCGGGCGAGCTCACCGTGCGCATGCAGGCCGCGCTCAGCGTGCCGAGCGCCGCCTACGGCGACGCCGCGATCGCCTCGCAGCTCGGCACCTGGGCGCCGCGCCTGGCGGGCCGCGGCATGGCCACCGGACTGCTGCGCGAGGAGGGGCTGTGCCTGGATGTCGCCGATGCGCAGGTCGCCTGCGTGCTGGCGCGCGGCCATCCGTACGAGCACTGGGCCGGGCACTTCTACCAGGCGCTGCCTCAGGAGCGCCTGATCGCGCTCGGCGTCGAGGCCGCGCGGCTGGGGCTCAGGGTGAGCGTGCTCGTCTGCTACGAGCTCGAACGCGTGCTGCAGGCCTTCGAGGCGATCGACGCGCAGGTGTCGATCCGCGAGCGCCGCTGGGTCGCGGTGCATGTCATTGCCGCCACGCCCGCGCAGATCGAGCGCATGCGCGTGCTCGGACTCGTGGCCACCGTGACACCGTCCTTCATGCACCATGCGACCGACCGCTTCGGGCTCGATGCGCTGGGCGCCGCCGGCACGCCGATCCGCGCGCTGCTCGACGGCGGCGTGCCGGTGGCGCTGTCCACCGACGGCGTGCCGCATTCCATGCTGTTCGCGATGTGGCAGGCGCTCGCGCGGCACGATGCCGACACCGGCACCACGCTCGGCGACAGCGGCCTGTCGCGCCTCGAGGCGCTGCGCCTGTCCACCGTCGCCGGCCACGTGCTGAGCTGGGACGAGGCCCGGCGCGGGCCGCTCGCGCTCGGGTACGACGCCGACTTCACCGTGCTCGCCGAGGACCCGCTCGCCTGCCCGCTCGAGCGGCTGCCGGTGATCGCGGTCGAGCAGACCGTGGTCGACGGGCGGATGGTGTACGACCGGGCATGCGACGGCGACCCGGTGGTGCCGTGAGGACGCGACCGATGCACGATGCCGCACGCGTCGGTCACGCGACGAGGGCCTGCCGGGCGCCCATGGAGAACCGACGATGAGTCTCGAAGACGACCGCGGCCTGCCGCTGTCCACCGCGTCCGCCGCTGCGCGCGATGCCTACGTCGACGGCGTCGCGCGCCTGCTGTGCGCGCAGCCCGGCATCGAGGCCGCGCTCGGGCGGGCCATCGAGGCCGACCCGCGCTTCGCGCTGCCGCGTGCGGCGCTCGCCCGTGCGCACCAGGCGCACGGGCGCGGCGCGGCGGCCCGGGCCTCGATCGCCGAGGCGATGGCGCTGTCCGAAGGCCTGGGCGAACGCGAACGCGGCCACGTGCACGCGCTGGAGCGTGTCGTGCTCGGTGACGCCGCCGGCGCGCTCGACGCGATCCGCGCGCACCTCGCCCGGCATCCGCGCGACCGCATGGTGATGGCACCGTGCGCGGGCGTCTTCGGGCTGTTCGGCTTCTCTGGGCTGGCCGGCCGCGAGGCCGCGCTGCACGCCTTCCTCGAGCCCTTCGAGCCCGCCTGCGGCGACGACTGGTGGTACCTCGCGATGCGCGCCTTCGCACGCTGCGAGACCGGCGCGCTCGACGCCGCGCGTGCCGACATCGAACGCTCGCTCGCCGTGCGACCCGACAACGCCAACGGTGCGCACATCCGCGCGCACGTCGACTACGAGTGCGGCGAGGATGCCGCCGGCCTCGTGTGGCTGCGCGACTGGATCGCCGGCTATCCGCGCGACGGCATGATGCACGGCCACCTGCACTGGCACATGACGCTGGCCGCGCTCGCGCTCGGCGATACGGCGGGCGCGTGGTCGCTCTACGACGCGTGCGTGCGCAGCGCCTGGGGCCCGCCGCTGAACCTCGTCACCGACGCGACGTCATTCCTGCTGCGCGCCGAGTTCTGCGGGACGCCCGCGCCCGAGGGCGCGTGGCGCACGCTCGCCGGTGTGGCGGCCGAGCTGTACCCGCAGACCGGCGTGGCCTTCGCGGATGCACACGTCGCGCTCGCGTTCGCGATGGCCGGCGACGAGGCGGGCCTGGCCCGCGTGCGCGACGGCGCGCGCGGCCCCGCCGCCGACGTGGTGGCGGGCCTGTCGCGCGCCTTCGACGCCTACGCCCGCCGCGACGACCGCGCGGTGCTCGCGCACCTGCTGCCGCTGCTGCCCGAGCACGAGCGCATCGGCGGTAGCCGCGCGCAGCGCGACCTGCTCGAGCAGCTCGCGGTGGTCGCGCAGCGGCGCGGCGCGGTGCCCGGGGGATGGACGCCGCGGGCGGGGCGGGCGCTGCCGCCGGGGATGGCCCAGGGCTGAGCGGCGGGCCTCACGCCGAGGCGGGCCGCGCCAACGGTCGCGCGCTCTGCGCTGCGGCTCACCCAGGCGTTCACCCTCCCACCCGCGCCTCGTAGAACGCCAGCGCCGGGCTGCGGATCGGCAGCGCCTGGAAGTGCCCGAAGCCCGCGTCGCGCGCCCGCGCCGCCGCGCGCGCCGGCCCCCAGCACGCGCCCAGCCCCGGCCCGCCCTGCGCCAGCGACTGCGGCACGCAGTGCAGGCAGCTGATGCCGTAGAGCATCCGCGCGAACGGGTTCGCGACGTTGCCCGCCAGCGTGTCCGCCACCTTCGGCTCGACCATCAGGTAGGTGCCGCCCTCGGCCAGCGCGCCGCGGATCGCGCGCAGCGCGCGGTCCGGATCGGGCAGGTCGTGGATCACGTCGAAGGTGGTGATCAGGTCCCAGCGGCCGTCGGCCGAGGGCGCGCGCGGCATCGCCTCGGCCGGCGCGACCACGAAGGCCACCCGGTCCGCCAGCCCCGCCTCGCGCGCATAGCCCTCGGCGATCGCCACCGAGCGCGCGTCCAGGTCCAGGCCGACCACCCGTGCCGTCGGGAAGGCGCGCGCGATCGTGATCGCCGCCACCCCCGTGCCGCAGCCCACGTCGATCGCGCAGCCACCCGCCTGCAGCCGCGCGACCACCTCGGGCATCGTCGGCAGCCAGCTCGTCGCCAGCCGCTTCTCGTAGACCGTGCGGTTCATCCGCTCCAGCCCCACCGGCAGGTCCGCGCCGAACTCCGCGAACGACACCCCCTCCCCCGCGCGGAACGCCTGCGCGAGCTTCGGTGCGATGGCGGTGACGTTCGGGATCGCGCGCAGCAGCCCGCCGAGGTAGTACTCGGACGACGGATCCGCGAGGCACTGCGCATGTTCGTCGGGCAGCGTGTAGCGGTCCGCGGCGGCGTCGTGCTCGACGTAGCCCGACCCCACCATCGCCGCCAGCCACTCCTCGACATAGCGCGGATGCACGCCCGCGCGTTCGGCCAGCACGGCCGCCGACAGCGGGCCCGCACCTGCCATCGCGCGGAACAGGCCCGCCTCGTCGCCGACGTACGCCAGCGCCGCGGCCATCGCGGTGCCGACGTCGCCGACCAGCTTGAGCATGAAGGCCTGCGAACGCTGCCTGTCCATCGTGTCGTCTCCTCGTTCGGGTGCGCGGATTGCGCGCCGGGCAGGCAGTGAAGTCAAGCGCGCGGGCCGGTTCAGGGGCCGGCGCAGGGCGCGTTCACCGATGGCACCGCGGCCCGGCGGCGCAGTCCGTCCGGGGCGATCCCGGCCCCTGTGCGCCCGACTGCGCCAGAATCGACCTCCCGAGCCGCCGCACGCATGGACGCCGCCGCCCCCCTCACCCACCACGAGATCCTCGCGCTCGTCGAGCCGTTCGCGCGGCGCGGCCGGCGCGTGGACCTCGCCGCAAGCGACCGCGTCGCGCGCCGCATCGCGTTCCGGCCCGTCGAGCAGGCCGCGCGCGAGGGCGTGCCCGCGCACCGCGAGACCCTGTCGCTCGCGCAGCAGCCCGCCGGCGGCTGGCAGCTCGTGCGCACCCTCGAGGCCGCCGACGACGGGCCCGTCGCGCGGCTGCAGGTCTCGGGCACCGAGCCGGGCGTGCTGCTCGCCCGCATCGAGGCCGTCGACGCCGCGCAGCAGCTCGTGCGCGGCCCCGGCTGGGTGCTCGCGATCGAGCACCGGCTCGAAGGCACGGCCCCCGTCCCCGACGAGCCCGCCGCGATGGCCGCCGCGCGCGGGATCCTGCACGCGGGCGGGCTGGTGATGACGATGAAGGTGCCGACCGTCAGCGGCATCTCGGCGGAGATCGCGATCGTGCGCGAAGGATCCACCCTCGTCGACCTCCCCGACGACCTCCTCGAGGTCCTCGGCCGCGGCTGGGCCCGACTCGATGCGGGCCCCAGCGGCTGGACCAGCCACACCGGCCTCGGCGGCCGCGGCAACGCCCGCTACCGCGACGCCGAAGCCCGACTGCGCCGCGCCGGCGCGCACCTCGCGCGCACCTTCTCCGAGCCCCCCGCGCGCTACGCCGAGCGCCTGCGCGCCGCACGCTGGTCGGTCGCCGCGCGCCGCAGCGTGCCCCTCGTCGCCGTCGTCGCGCTGGTGGCTGCAGCCGCGCTGTTCCCCAGCCTCGGCCTGTCGCGCGAGTCGCCGGTGTGGATGCTGATCTTCAACGCGCCGCCGCTGCTGCTCGCGCTCTTCTTCAGCCTGCGCGAGATGCCGCGGATCACCCTGCCGCGCGCACCGCGCCGCGTGCGCGACGATGCGTGGCGACCGCTGCCGATCGATTCGAACTCACGCCCGACGAGCCCCGCTGACCGATGTCCGCCAATCCGATGAACGTCCCCCCGATGTCGATCGCCGCGGCCCGCGCCGCGCTGATCGAGCAGTACGCCGACCCCGTGCTGCGCCGTCGCGCGACCATGCTCTGGGGCACGCGCGGCGTCGGCAAGTCGTCCGTCGTGCGCCAGGTCGCCGAGCAC
>JAIYAG010000245.1 GCA_027489195.1 Burkholderiales bacterium
CAGGTGGACTGCAGCACGAAGACGTCCTTGCCCCGGACGTTCTCGAGGATCTCGACCATCACCTCGCCGTCGGAGAACCGCCCCACGGTGGCCTTGCCCAGGCCGATCCCCAGATGCCCGGCCACAGCGGCAGCGAGCTTGGGGATCGCGTTGCCGGTGAAGACCATCAGGCCTTCGGGCCGGAGCAGATCGGTTGCGCTACGCACGGGCCGGTTCATCGTCGGTACACAAAGGGTGGGCTGGGGAGGAAGGATTCGAACCTTCGCATGCCGGAATCAAAATCCGGTGCCTTAACCAACTTGGCGACTCCCCAACGGATGACGCGACAGCCCGCGACAGACCCGGACCGTCCCGACTTCGCTGCGCAGCACGTCCCCCGCCAGCCGCCCGGCGAGGGCTTCGGTGGGGGTGGGGCAGAACACGCACGCACCTGACCCGGACATCCGGGCCCGTGCGGGATCCAGCCCCGCCGCGAGGGCTGCGCCCTCGAGCGACGACAACGCTGCCGCCACTTCCGGGTACCGCCTCAGGACCACCGGCTGCAGGTCGTTGCCGCCCTGCCAGACCCAGTCGTCCCGCGAAGAACCCGCGATTCTGAGGGGTTCGGTGTCACGTGTCAATTCTGGGTCGGCGAACACGCCGGCGGTCGGGACCATCACCGGCGGCGCCACGATGACGAACCAGGACTCGGGCAGCTCGAGCGGCTCGAGGCGCTCGCCGACCCCGGTGGCGTACGCGGTCCGGCCGAAGACGAAGAAGGGCACGTCGGCGCCGAGCCGCAGGCCGAGCGCGGCGAGCCGCTCGGGCGGCCAGTCGAGCCGCCACAGGCGGTTCAGCGCCATCAGCACGGTCGCCGCGTCCGAGCTGCCGCCGCCCAGGCCGCCGCCCATCGGAATGGCCTTGTCGAGGGCGAGGTCGACGCCGAGCGTCGTGCCGCTCTCGGCCTGCAGCAGGCGCGCCGCCCGGACGATCAGGTCGGCCTCCGGGGGCACGCCGGGCAGTGCGCCCTCGCGGCGGATCTCGCCGTCGTCGCGCAGCCGCAGGTCGACGTGGTCGCAGAGGTCGACGAGCTGGAAGACGGTCTCGAGCTCGTGGTAGCCGTCGGCTCGCCGCCCGGTCACATGCAGGAACAGGTTCAGCTTCGCCGGGGCGGGCGCCTGGAGGATCTCGCGGAGCATCTGCGGACGAAGGGGTCGGAGGAGCGGTCGGAGGCTGGGAAGGGAGGCCGATCGAGGGCGAGTGGCCGCGTTCAGCGGTCGAGCACGAGCCCGACGCGCAGCTGCGTGCCCTCGTGCGGCCGCCGCAGCGTCCAGCGGCGCGGCTCGCGCTCGATGCGCCAGCCGCTGTCCTCCGCCGTCGCGACGCGGCCCTCGGCATCGCGGGTGACCACGGTCTCGAACCGGTCGTCGAGCCAGTCGGGCAGACGCTCGATCGGCAGCGGCCAGCCCAGGGCCTGCTGGAGGAGGGCGTCCAGGGACGGCGCGCGCAGCGTGCGCCCGTCCGACAGGGTCAGCATCGCGCGTCCGTCGGGCTCGCGACGTCCGGTGGCGACCGTCTGGCCGAACGGCGAGACGAGTTCGAGGTCGAGGGCCCGGGCTCCGGGCGCGCCCCGCGCGGCGAGCGCGAAGCGTCCGACGATGGTGTCCTGGTTGCCGCCCGGCAGCACGGCCTCCACCACGACCGAGAAGCGGCCGTTCCACTCGCGGACCGAGGTCTCGGACGGACTGCCGGCGGGCGCGGGCGGCGCCACCGCACAGCCCGTCGCGGCGAGCGCCGCGCCGCAGACCGCGAGGGCCGCCGCGAGACGGCGCAGTGCGTCCCGGCCGATCGGACGGAAGCGGCGCTCAGAGCGCCACATTCAGCCGGGCCAGCGTCTCGCGGAGGATGGTGTTGTCGGGCTCGCGCACGCGGGCTTCGCGCCACAGCGCGCGCGCCTCGTCGGCCCGGCCCATCGCCCACAGCACTTCGCCGAGGTGCGCCGCGATCTCGACCTCGGGGCGCAGGCCGTAGGCCTTGCGCAGGTACTCGAGCGCGCGCGGATAGTCCTTCTGACGGAACAGCACCCAGCCCATGCTGTCGAGGATGTGCGGATCCTCGGGGGCGAGGTCGAGCGCCTTCTGGATGAGCGTGCGGGCCTCGTCGAGCCGGATGTTGCGATCGGCGAAGGTGTAGCCGAGCGCGTTGTACGCATGGGCATGGTCGGGGCGCAGATCGATCAGCCGGCGCAGCGAGCGTTCCATCACCGCGAGCTGGTCGATGCGCTCGGCGGCCATCGCATGGTCGTAGAGCAGCTCGATGCTGTCGGGCATGCGCTCGAGGCCGGCGGCCAGCACGTCGAACGCGTCCTGGTTGCGACGGGCGTCGCGCAGCACCTGCGACTCGGCCGCGAGCAGCTGGGCGCGCTCGCGCTGGCCGCTGGCGGTCGCATCGCGCAGGACTTCGCGGGCGGCCTCGACCTGGCCCGCCTTGCCCATCAGCAGTGCGCGCCGGATGGTCGCCGGAACGTACTCCTCGCCGCGCGGCACCTGCTCGAGCCAGTCGATCGCCTCCTGAGGACGGTTGCCCTCCTCGGCGATCTGGGCCAGGAACAGCAGCGCCGGCGTGTTGTCGCGCGGCACCGAGCGCGGCAGCTCGACGAAGCGCTTCAGGTAGCGGGTCGCCTCGGCGGGCTGCTTGCCCTGCCACGCGAGCTGGGCGAGGGAGAAGAGCACCGCCGGGCTGTCGGGGCGCTGCGCCAGCGTGCGCTCGAACTGGGCACGCGCCTCGTCGTTGCGCCCGTCGGCGAGCAGCAGGCGCGCGTACGCGTAGCGCCCCTCGAGGGACATCGGCTGGCGCTGCAGGTGACGCTCGAGGATGCCGAGCGCCTCGGCCTTGCCGTCGGGCAGCTTGTGGATGTGGCGGGCGGCGGCGATCACCGCCTCCTCGTCGTCGGGCGCGAGGCGCAGTGCCTCGCGCGCCTCGGCGGCGGCGGCGGGGAAGTCCTCGGCGGCCGACGCGAACTGCGAGCGGGCGAGCCGTGCGGCGGCCACGCCGAGGTCGGGCGCGCTCAGCCGCTGCATCATCTGCCAGGCACCGGCGCGGTCCTGCACCCGCTGCAGCGAGCGCTGCAGCTGGGCGTAGGCCATCGGCAGCGTGCCTTCGCTGCGGGCGCGTGCCAGCCGCTCGGCGAGCGCCGGTTCGACGTCCTTGAGGCGGCCCGAGCCCAGCCACAGCGTCTCGAGCATCTGCGAGGCGGCGCGCGAGTCCGGCGCGAGCTCTCGCCAGAGCTGGGCGGACTGCACCGCTTCGTCGAGCGCACGGGCGCCGATGGCGACCTCCGCGGCGCGGCGCGCGATGCGGGCGTCGCGCGTGCTGCGCGCCACCGCCATGTAGGTGGTCCAGGCCGAGCCCGCATCGCCGCGCTGCGCGGCGAGGTCCGCGGCGAGCAGCTGGAACAGGATCTGCGGGGAGAGGTCGACGTCGGGGGGCGTGCCCTCGGTGTCGGCCGCGGCAACGGCCTCGGCACGACGCACCGGGGCGGCGGGACGTGACGAGGAGGGGGGCGGGGCGGACGTACGGGTGTCCGAGGCCGCCTGAGGCGACGCGACGGGACCCTGCGTCGCGCACCCGGACGCGGCGGCCGCGACCACGGCCGCGGCCAGCGCGATGACTGCTTTCATGGGCCGATCTTAGGCTGCTTTACACTGCCGGGCAACCGAGCGCCGGGCCCCTTTCGCGGGTCGGGCATGACAAACCTCACACCCCGCCGATGCCCGAGCTGCCCGAGGTCGAAGTGGTCCGAACCGGCTTGGCGGCCACGGCGGTCGGCCGTACGGTCACGTCGGTCGAGCGCCGCGCGCCCGCGCTGCGCTGGCCGATCCCGGACGACCTCCATGCACGGCTCGCCGGACGGACGCTCGAGGCCGTCGAGCGGCGGGGCAAGTACCTGCTGCTGGCCTTCGACACCGGTTGGCTGATCGTCCACCTCGGCATGTCCGGCACGCTCGCCTGGGCACGCGCCGACCTGCCGCTGCGTGCGCACGACCACCTCGACCTGGTGTTCGGCGATGGCGTGCTGCGGCTCAACGACCCGCGCCGCTTCGGCGCCGTGCTCTGGCACGACGCGGCCGACGGGTCGCCGCAGGGGCATCCGCTGCTGGCGTCGCTCGGCATCGAACCCTTCTCGGAGGGCTTCGACGGCGCGCTGCTGCACGCCGGCACGCGCGGGCGGCGCGTCGCGATCAAGCAGCTGCTGCTGTCCGGCACGCTGGTGGTGGGCGTCGGCAACATCTATGCGTCCGAGAGCCTGTTCCGGGCCGGCATCCGGCCGTCGACCCCGGCGCGCACCCTCACGCGTCCGCGCTGCGACCGGCTGGCCGACGCGATCCGCACGACGCTGTCGGCCGCGATCGCCGCCGGAGGCAGCACCTTGCGCGACTTCGTCTCCAGCGAAGGCGCGAGCGGCTACTTCCAGCTCGAGTGCAACGTGTACGACCGTGCGGGGCAGCCGTGCCGCGTCTGCGGCGAGCCGGTGCGCATGCGACGCGACCAGCAGCGCGCCACGTACTGGTGCGTCGGCTGCCAGCGCTGACCTCCGCCACCGACTTAGTCGGTCGCCTGGGACCCGCGCCGCTGCGGGGCGTGGGTCACGGTCTGCGGCGCGAATGCGCCGGAGCGCCGCCGTCCGTCGGGCGGGCGGGACGGCCTTCGGGCATGCGTCGCTCGCCGGGGCCCCTGTGCTAACCTCGCCCGGTTGTCGCATCCCGACCGGCCAGGCCGGCCCGACCCTGCGGATCGCACGATTTCGATGAGCGGTTTCAACGAACGCATCCGCGAATACGGCGCCTGGCGCGGCGAACTCGCCGGGGCGATCGGCCGCTACGGTCACTGGCTCGCCGACGCGAGCCTCGCCGACGCCTCGCTGCAGGCGCGGCTCGCACGGGTGCTCGACCGGCTGCGCGACGATCGCATGTCCGTCGCCTTCGTCGCCGAGTTCTCGCGCGGCAAGTCCGAACTCATCAACGCGCTGTTCTTCTCCGACTACGGCCAGCGCGTGCTGCCCTCGTCGGCCGGCCGCACGACGATGTGCCCGACCGAGCTGCTCTGGGATCCCGCGCTGCCCCCCGGCATCCGGCTGCTGCCCATCGAGACGCGGCTGCGCGACGTGTCGGTCGCCGACCTGCGCAATGCGCCGGAGGAATGGCGCACGGTCCCGATCGACCCGACGAACGTCGAGAGCCTGAAGCTCGCCTTCGAGTGCGTGCGCGAGACCAAGCGCGTGCCGGTCGAGGACGCGATGCTGATGGGCCTGTTCGATGCCGAGGACGCGTCCTCGCCCATCGCCCCCGACGATGCCGACATGATCGAGGTGTCGTGCTGGCGCCATGCGCTGGTCAACATCCCGCATCCGCTGCTCGAGACCGGACTGGTCGTGATCGACACGCCCGGGCTGAACGCGATCGGCGCCGAGCCCGAGCTGACGCTGAACCTGATCCCGAGCGCGCACGCCGTGCTGTTCGTGCTGGCCGCCGACGCCGGCGTCACGCGCACCGACATCGACGTCTGGCGCGAGCGCATCAGCCCGGCGCATCGCGCGGGGCGCTTCGTGGTACTCAACAAGATCGACGGCCTCTGGGACGAGCTGAAGTCGCCGGCCGAGATCGAGCGCGAGATCGAGGGGCAGGTCACCTCGGTGTCGCGCACGCTGCAGCTGCCGCCGCAGCGCATCTTCCCGGTGTCCGCGCAGAAGGGGCTGGTCGCCAAGATCACCGGCGACGCGGGCCTGCTCGCGCGCAGCCGGCTGCCCGAGCTCGAGCGCGCGCTGTCCCGCGAGCTGGTGCCGCAGCAGCAGTCGATCGTGCGCGAGCTGGTGCGGCGCGAGTTCGACGAGGCGCACGGCGTGGTCGACGGCCTGCTGGCCACGCGGCGGCGCAACCTCGTCGAGCAGGTCTTCGAGCTCAACGGGCTGCGCGGGAAGAACCGCGGCGCGATCGAGCAGATGGCGCGCCGCATCCGCGGCGAGCGCGGCGACTTCGAGCGCAGCCTGCGCAAGCTGCAGGCGCTGCGTTCGGTGTTCGGCCGCCACCAGCAGGCGATCTTCGCCACCGTCGGCATCGACCGGCTCAAGCGCCACGTGCGCGACGCGCGCCATCGGATGCGCGAGAGCAAGCTGTCGCTGGGCCTGCGCGAGGGGATGACGCAGCTGCTCGACTCGGTGCGCGGCGACTTCGCCAGGCTCGATGCCCATGTCGACGAGGTGTCGGCGCTGATGAGCGCGATGTACGTCGGCTTCAACCGCGAGCACGGGCTGACGCTCGGTGCGCCGATGCCGTTCACCACCCGACCGTTCGTGGCCGACCTCGAGCGCATCGAGGCGCTCTACGACCGGCACTTCGGTGCGCTCAGCCTCGTGACCACCGAGAAATGGGCGCTCACGCGGCGCTTCTTCGAGTCGGTGGCGGTTCGGATCCGCGACGTCTACGAGAAGGCGGGGCGCGACCTCGAGAGCTGGCTGCGCGCGGTGATCGCGCCGATCGAGAGCCAGGTGCGCGAGCACCAGCAGCAGCTGCGGCGCCGCCTCGACTCGGTGCAGCGCGTGATGCAGGCGAGCGAACAGCTCGAGACGCGGATCGCCGAGCTCGACGAGCACCGACTGCAGGTCGAGCAGCAGCTCGGCGCGCTGCAGGCGCTGGCGCGCGAGGTCGCGGGCGTGCTCGAGCGTCGCGAGACGCCGAGCGACGAGGCGGCGGTCGCGGCTTGAGCGCGGGCGGGGCCGCGGCCGGCGGATTCGCCGACGCGCTGATCGACTGGCAGCAGCGCGCGGGTCGGCACGACCTGCCCTGGCAGCGCACCCGCGATCCGTACCGCATCTGGGTCTCCGAGATCATGCTGCAGCAGACGCAGGTCTCGACCGTCCTCGGCTACTACGAGCGCTTCCTCGCGAGCTTCCCGGACGTCGGCGCGCTGGCCGCGGCGCCGATCGACGCGGTGCTCGCCCACTGGAGCGGGCTCGGCTACTACTCGCGGGCGCGCAACCTGCACGCCTGCGCGCGCGCGGTCGTCGAGCGGCACGGCGGCGACTTCCCCGACGACCCCGCGGCCCTCGAGGCGCTGCCCGGCATCGGCCGCTCGACCGCCGCGGCGATCGCGGCCTTCGCCTGGGGCGTGCCGGCGCCGATCCTCGACGGCAACGTCAAGCGCGTGCTGTGCCGCGTGTTCGCCGTCGAGGGCTTCCCCGGCGAGCGTGCGGTCGAGCAGCGGCTCTGGGCGCTCGCGGCCCGCGAGTTGCCTCCGGCCGGCGAAGGCCGGATGGAGACCTACACGCAGGCGCTGATGGACCTCGGCGCGACGCTGTGCGTGCGCACGCGGCCGCGCTGCGCCGACTGCCCGGTCGCGGGCCGCTGCGAGGCCCGCGCGCAGGGGCGGGTCGATGGGCTGCCGACGCCTAGGCCGGCGCGCGTCACCGAGACACGCAGCGCCGACTGGCTGCTGCTGCGGGCCGGCGACGCGGTACTGCTCGAGCGGCGCGCCGCGAGCGGGCTGTGGGGCGGGCTGTGGAGCCTGCCGGAGCCGCGCCCGCCGCTGCGGGCCGCGGCCGGCGAGCCGCCGCTCGACGCCGACGCGATCTCGACATGGATGGCGGCCCGCATCGGCCTGCCGGCGCCGGCGCCCGCGCCGACGGCCGAGGTGCGCCATGCCTTCACCCATTTCCGCCTGCGCGCCCGCGTCTGGCAGGCGCTGCTGACCGGGGACCTGCGGCCGCCGGCGCCCGCCGGGCACCTGTGGCTCGCGCTGTCCGAGGTCGAGGGGGCGCCGCTGCCGCGGCCGGTGAAGACGCTGCTGGCCGGGCTCGTGTCCCGCCTGCTCTGAATCGAAGCGGTCGCGACGCCCCCCGAAGCCGGCGCGTGCGGAACCGCTTGTCCTGGACAAGTGCCGCGGCGAGCCGTCCGTTCGCGTGATCCCAGCGGCCGTCCGTGCGGCGCAGGTTTGCGACGGCAGACCCGACGGTGGAAGGTCCGGTCACCCCAGACGACCGACCGGACTCCCACCATGAAGACCCGCACGCTCCTGCTCGCCACCGCCGGCTTCGCCGTCACCACTGCCGGCGCCGCCGGTGCCGTCACCGCGATGCGGGCCTCGGCCGTCGCCGAGCAGGTGAGCGCGCTCGGGCAGCAGCTGCGCGACGGTGAAGTGCGCGTCTCCGGCCTGCAGCACGAGAAGGGGCTGCTGGCCTCGAAAGGCCGCTTCGAGGTCGCGGTGCAGCCCGGCTGCGACGCCGCCGAGGCGGACGCGACGCCCGTGAAGGCCGTGATCGAATACGAGCTGTCGCACTTCGGCCTGCCGAACGCGCCGGTCCGCTTCACGATGTCGGCCCGTCCCGGCGGCGAGCTGGGCGCGCAGCTCAAGGAGAGCCTCGGTGACCGGCCGCTGGTGTCCGCGCAGGGCTCGGCCGGCCGCGACGGTGCGGTCGAGGCGACGCTCGCGATGCCCGAACTCGCCATGCGCGACGGCACCGGCTCGCTGAAGATCGCCGCCTCGAGCGGCCGCTTCGCCATGGCCGCCAGCACGCTCGCGTTCGACTGGTCGACCGATCGGGCGACGGTACGCGACGGCGAGGGGGCCTACGAGGTCCGGGGCGTGCGCCTGGGCGTGAACCTGGCCGACACGAAGCTGGGCACCGGCACCTCCAAGCTGGAGATCCAGCACGTCGACACGCCGGCAGTCCAGATGGAGGGCCTGGCGCTGTCCTCGGACGCCACGCTGCGCGGCGAGTTCCTCGACGCGGGCTTCTCCTCCACGGTGAAGAAGGTCACCGTCTCCGACGAGAGCCTCACCGACCTCGCGCTCGACCTGTCGGCCAAGGGCCTGCATGCGAAGAGCTGGGAGACGCTGGTGCGGGTCGGGACCGAGAGCTGCGGCTTCCAGGGGATGACCCGGGCCGAGACCGCCGAGGCCCGCGATGCGGCGCGCATGCTGCTCGTGCGCGGCCTGTCGGTCGCGGTCTCGCGGCTGGCCGCGGCCGGCCCCGAGGGCGCCTTCAAGGGCGAGCTCGAACTCGGCCTCGAGCCCTCCGGCGAGCGCGCCACGTCGCTGCCGCCGACGCTCGCCAAGCAGGCCTTCGCGCGCGGCCGGGTCGAGATGACCGGACGCCTGCTCGACGAGGCGCAGCGCGAGCAGCTGGTCTCGGGCGGCTTCGCGGTCGAGCGCGGCAAGGCGCTGGTCGCGTCCTTCGACTTCGCCCGCGGCGCGCTGTCGCTCAACGGCGCTCCGGACCGCACGGGCATCGCCGACTCGCTGCAGGCGGCGCTCACCGGTGTCGACACGATGCTCGCCGAGACGCTGGCCGGCTCGGTCGGCGACTCGCGTGCACCGCGGGCGGCCGCTGCCGCGCCCGCCGCGCCTGCCGCGCCCGCTCGGGCTCCGGTCAAGGTCGGTCTGCCGTTCTGATCGGCGCGGCGGGCGCCGAGGCCGGCGCCCGCCGGCTCAGCGCCCGCCGCGTGCGTCGATGAAGCTGCCGGTCACGTAGGGCGAGGCGTCGCCGTCGGCGAGCCAGACGATGCTGCGCGCCACCTCGTCGGCCGTGCCGGCGCGGCCCATCGGCACCGAGCGCAGGATCTCCTCGAGCTGACCGGGCGGACGCGCCGCGTGGATCTCGGTGTCGATCAGCCCGGGGCGCACGCAGTTCACGCGGATGCCTTCGGCCGCCACTTCCTTGGCGAGGCCGATGGTCATCGTGTCGAGCGCACCCTTGGTCGCCGCGTAATGCACCCACACGCCGGGCGTGCCGAGCTGCGAGGCGCCCGAGCCGACGTTGACGATCGCGCCGCCCTGCCCGCCGTGGCGGGTCGACATCCTGCGGATCGCCTCGCGGGCGCACAGGAAGGGCGCCCGCACGTTGGTGCGCAGCACGTCGTCGAGCTGCGCCGGGTCCAGCGCGTCGACCCGTGCCACGCCGCCGGTGACGCCGGCGTTGTTGACCAGCGCCGTGAGCGGGCCGAGCGCGTCCGCCGCCTCGAAGACGCGTGCGACCGCGGCCTCGTCGCCGACATCGGCACGCAGCGCGATGGCGCGCCCGCCGGCCGCGGCGATGTCGGCGAGGACCGATTCGGCGTCGGCCGACCGATCGCGATAGACGATCGCGACCGCCCAGCCGGAGCGGGCCGCCAGGCGCGCCGTGGCCGCGCCGATGCCTCGGCCTCCTCCGGTGACGATCATGGTGCCGCGCGGGTTCATCCCGGGTCTCCTCGGTGTGGTGTCGGGTACAGGGTCGGGCAGGGCGTCCGCGGCCGGGTTTGGCGCGGGCTCAGATCACCTGGTGCTGCTGCAGCCAGCGGTGCACCAGCAGCAGCCGCGCCAGCGGGTCCTCCAGCGCCATCAGCTTGTGACGCGCCGGGTTCGGGATCGGCAGGAACTCGGCCAGCCGGTTCGCGATCCAGGCGGCCGACTCGAAGTCGCAGGGCTCGGCGATCATCCGCTTCTCGGCATCGGGCTCGCGGGTGCGCAGCTCGTCGACGATCCGGTGCACGAGCATCGTGCACTCGGCCATCTCGTCGGGCACCTCGAGCCGCGCATCCTCGGGCAGCTCGTCGACGCTCGCGCGGATCAGGCCGTTGCCGCCGACGCGCCGGTCGATGATGCGAAAGCGCGCGCCGCCGATCGTGCGCAGCTGCAGCACGCCGAGCTGCTCCATGTCCCAGCCGCGGATGTGCGCGAGCGTGCCGATGGGCTCGTGCTCGGCCGGCTCGCCGACCTCGCCGCCCTTGGTGATCAGGCACACGCCGAAGGGCTGTTCGCGCTGCATGCAGTCGCGCACCATGTCCATGTAGCGCGCCTCGAAGATCCGCAGCGGCAGCACGCCGCCGGGGAACAGGACGGTGCCGAGCGGAAACAGCGGCACGTCGGCGAGCATGTGCTGCATGGGGCCTCAGGCGGCGAGCTGGCGCGCGGCGAGTGCGCGATGACGCACGAGCACGCGCTCGGCCGGCCGGAACCGCTGGGCGAGCTGCTCGACCACGTACACCGATCGGTGCTGTCCCCCGGTGCACCCGATCGCCACCGTCAGGTAGCTGCGGTTCTCCTGCACGTACGACGGCAGCCAGGTGGTGAGGAAGTGGCCGACGTGATCGATCATCCGGCGCACCGACGGCACCTCGCGCAGGAACTGCGCGACCGGCTCGTCGAGCCCCGAGAGCGGCCGCAGCTGCGGCGTGTAGTACGGGTTGGGCAGGCAGCGCACGTCGAACACCAGGTCGGCGTCGAGCGGCACGCCGTACTTGAACGCGAACGACTCGAAGAGCAGCACCATCGAGGCGCGCTCGAGCCCGACCACGTCGCGCACCCACTGGCGCAGCACGTTCGGATGCAGGTCGCTGGTGTCGATCGACACGCCCACGTCCTCGATCGCGCTCATCAGCTCGCGCTCGTTCTCGATCGACTCGAGCAGGGTCGGCGCCGGCTCGTCGGGCCGGACCTGCATCGTCATCGGATGGCGGCGCCGCGTCTCGGAATAGCGCTGCACCAGCGTGTCGGTGCGTGCATTGAGGAACAGCACCTTCACGTCGTGGCCGTGGCTCGCGAGCCCGCCGATGATCTGCCGCAGGTCGCCGACGGACTCGCCGCCGCGCGCGTCGATCGACACCGCGACCCGGCCGTAGCCCTGTTCCTCGAGCGAGGCGATCACCTCGTGCAGGAACTTGGCCGGCAGGTTGTCGATGCAGAAGAACCCGTCGTCCTCGAGCACGTTGATCGCGATCGACTTGCCCGAGCCCGAGATTCCCGTTACCAGCACGACCCGCATCACGTCACTCCGCCGAAGCCTCGATGGCCCGCTGCTGGCGCGCGACGAACTCGCGCATCGTGTCGATCCCGCGCAGGCGCAGGATGGTGTTGCGTACGGCGGCCTCGGTCAGGACCGCGATGTTGCGGCCGGCCGCCACCGGGACGATGACCTTGCGCACCTGCATGCCGAGCACCTCCTGGGAGAGGTCCTCCAGCGGGAGGCGCTCGTACTCGTCCTCGTGGGTGCTGCGCCGGACCAGGTGCACGATCAGCTTCAGGCGCATCTTGCGGCGGACCGCGGTCTCGCCGAAGACCGTCTTGATGTCGAGCAGCCCGAGCCCCCGGACCTCGAGCAGCCCCTGCAGCATCGGCGGGCATCGGCCTTCGATGGTGCGCGGACCGATGCGGTGCAGCTCGACCACGTCGTCGGCCACCAGGCCGTGGCCGCGGCTGACCAGCTCCAGGCCGAGCTCGCTCTTGCCCAGCCCGGAATCGCCGGTGATCATGACCCCGAGACCGAGCACGTCCATCAGCACGCCGTGCATGTTGCACGACACCGCGAGCGACTTGGCCAGCAGGCTGCGCAGCAGCTCGATCGCGCGGGCACTGGGCAGCGCGCACTCGAGCAGCGGCAGCCCGTGCGCGTCGCAGGCGGCGACGAGGTCGGGCGGCGGCAGGATGCCCTCGGACATCACCAGCGCCGGCGGCTCGCCGGCGACGATCTCGTCGACGATGTGCTGTCGCCGGGTGTCGCTCAGACGGTGGAAATAGGCGACCTCGGCGATGCCGAGCACCTGGATGCGATGCGGGTGGATCAGGTTCAGGTAACCGACCTGGTCGACGGTGTCGGGCGCCGGCATGGCCGCGGGGCGCTCGGCCCCCTTGAACCCGCCGACCCAGCGCAGCGACAGGGTCTCGGCGGCGCGCTCGACGAGCTCGCGCACGGTCAGCGTGGGCAGGGGCCGCAGCCCGTCGTCGGTCGGGACGATGGGGTCGGTGTCGGAGCGGGTGGGACCGGGAGGCGCGGCGGACATCGCGGCCACTGTACACCGGTGCCCGGTGCGATGCAGCCTGGGGCGGACTCAGGCGGCGGGTCGGTACGGTTCCCAGGTGGCGAGCACCCGGTGGATCGAGGCGGCGTCGTCGGACGTCATCAGCGTCTCCCGGATGCCGGTGTCCGAGAGCAGCTCGGCCAGCTCGGACAGGATCTCGAGATGCTCTTCGGTCGCATGCTCGGGGACCAGCAGGAAGACGAGCAGCTTGACCGGCTGGCCGTCGGGCGCATCGAAGGGGATCGGCTCGGCGACGCGCACGACCGCGGCGATCGCGTCGCGCAGGCCCTTGATGCGTCCGTGGGGGATCGCGACCGACTGTCCGAGCCCGGTGGAGCCGAGCCGTTCACGCGCGAAGAGCGAATCGAACACCTTGCCGCGCTCGATGCCGTGCTCGTTCTCGAAGAGGAGCGCGGCCTGCTCGAACACCCGTTTCTTGCTCGAGACCTGGAGGTCGAGCAGGACATTGCGGGCCGGCAGCAACTTGGCGATTCGATTCATCTCGGTAGCCGCGAGCGGCCGGTTGTTGCGATGCAATAGCGCTGCAAGACCCGGGCCCGACCCGGTGTCGCGGCCGATTATAGCCACGATTCCCGGCGATGGAATGCCAACTATTTTGCGTTGCGGAAAACCGATTTCGGGATCGCCCGGACGCCCCGCCGGCCGCGGCGGGACTGTCCGGGCCCTGTCCGGGACGGATCAGGTTTCGACGTGGTGCTTGATCGCTTCGTGGGGGTGGGCGAAGCGCTTGTCCTTGTACTTGAGGACCTGACGGTCGAGCTTGTCCACCAGCGAGTCGATGGCGGCATAGAGGTCGTCGTCGACCGATTCGGCGAAGATGTCCTTGCCCCGGACGTGCAACGCGATCTCGGCCTTCTGTCTGAGCTTGTCCACCGAGAGGAACACGTTCACGTCGATCACCTGGTCGAAATGACGCCGGATCTTGTCGAGCTTCACCGTGACGTATTCGCGCAACGCAGGGGTGACTTCGAGATGGTGCCCGCTGATGGAGAGATTCATGAATGCTCCTGAAAGGCTCACGACGTTGCGTTGGCGGCGCAGCGGGCACGCCGTCGTCGGGCGATCTCGGCCCGGGCGTCTACAGCGTCTTTCGCTGTGCGACCGGCGGGATCTGCAGCGCCTCGCGGTACTTCGCGACCGTCCGGCGTGCGACGACGATGCCCTGCTCGCCGAGGACTTCGGCGATTCGGCTGTCGGATAGGGGGGTCTTGGGATCCTCCGCGGTGACGAGCTGCTTGATCAGGGCCCTGATCGCGGTGCTGGAGGCGGCACCACCCGTGTCGGTCGCCACGTGGCTCCCGAAGAAGTACTTCATCTCGAATGTGCCGAACGGCGTGTGCATGTACTTCTGTGTCGTCACGCGAGATACCGTCGATTCGTGCAGGCCCAGAGCGTCCGCGATCTCGCGCAGCACCAGCGGCCTCATCGCGACCGCGCCGTGCGTGAAGAAGGCACGCTGCCGGTCGACGATCGCCTGCGCGACGCGCTGGATGGTGTCGAATCGCTGTTGGACATTCTTCACCAGCCAGCGCGCTTCCTGCAACTGGGACGAGAGGCTGCCGCCGGGCCCGCCGCGACTGCGCTTGAGGATCTGGGCGTACACGTCGTTGATGCGCAGCTTGGGCATCACGTCCGGGTTGAGGACCGCCGACCAGCCCCCCTTGCCGCGCCGCACCATCACGTCGGGCACGACGTAGGCGGGCGGTTCGCCGGAGAAGCCGCTCGCAGGGCGGGGATTGAGACTCTGGATCAGCGTCTGCGCCGCCCGGAGCTCGTCGTCGTCGCAGCGCAGCACCCGCTTGAGCCGCGCGAAATCGCGCGCGCCGAGCAGCTCGAGATGCTGGTGGGCGATCGCGCCGGCAAGCTTGAGCGTCGTCTCCGCCGGTCGGTCGACGGGCGGCAGGTTGGAGAGCTGCAGAAGCAGGCATTCCGGAATGGATCGGGCACCGACGCCGGACGGGTCGAAGCTCTGCAGCATGCGCAGCGCGCCGGACAGCTCTTCGGGCTCGATCTCGAGCTCGTCCGGGAGCGCCTCCATCAGTTCGTCGAGGCTCGCGCGCAGGTAGCCGTCGGCGTCGAGCTCGTCGATCAGCAGCGTGACCAGGGCCTTGTCGCGGCGCGAGCCCCCGGTACCGGCGAGCTGGCGCAGCAGGTGCTCGCGCAGCGTGTCGCCGGTGGTGGCGACCTGCGGGAACTCGCGCTCGTCGTCGTCCTGCTCGCTGCGGCTGCCGCGGCCGTCACCGCCCCACTCGAGCCCATGATCGGCGTAGCCGTCGTCGGACGGGCCGGACTCGCCCCGGTCGGCGCCGTCGTCGGGTACCTCGGCGCGCTCGGCGGCGGGCGGAGGGGGGGCCGCATCGCCCTCGTGGTCGATGCCGGGGCCGCTGTGGTCGAGCGAGCCGTTGGGCGAGATCCGGGCGCAGTCGGCGAGCGGGTCGTCGAGTCGCTCGAGCAGCGGGTTCTCGGCCAGGATCTGCTCGAGCTCCTGGTTCAGCTCGAGCGTCGACAGCTGCAGCAGCCGGCCATTGCCGAGGCCCCGCTCGTCGAACACCAGCAGGCTCAGCGCCCGC
>JAIYAG010000096.1 GCA_027489195.1 Burkholderiales bacterium
GGCCTCCTCGTTGAGTTCCAGCTTGTTCAGGCCCACGCCGAGCGCGTGGTAGGCCAGCACGGCGTAACCCAGGGCCACGCCCATGTTGCGCAGCACGGTGCTGTCGGTGAGGTCGCGCTGGAAGCGGCTCACGGGCAGCTTCTGGCTCAGGTGCGCGAGCAGCGCGTTGGCCAGGCCCAGGTTGCCTTCGGCGTTCTCGAAGTCGATGGGGTTGACCTTGTGCGGCATCGTGCTGGAGCCGACCTCGCCTTCCTTCAGGCGCTGGCGGAAGTAGCCGAGCGACACATAGCCCCAGACGTCGCGGCACCAGTCGATGAGGATGGTGTCGGCCCGCACGATGGCGTCGAAGAGCTCGGCCATCCAGTCGTGCGGCTCGATCTGGATCGTCCAGGGATTGAAGGCGAGCCCCAGCGGACCCTCGACGACGCCGCGCGAGAAGGCCTCCCAGTCGACCTCCGGATAGGCCGACAGGTGCGCGTTGAAGTTGCCGACCGCGCCGTTCATCTTGGCGGTCGGGCGGACCGCGGCGATCCGCTCGCGGGCGCCCTTGAGGCGCGCCACGACGTTGGCGAGCTCCTTGCCGAGCGTGGTCGGCGTCGCCGGCTGGCCGTGCGTGCGCGAGAGCATCGGCAGCGCGGCATGCGCGTGCGCCATCGTGCGCAGCGTGTCGACGACCGCGTCGAGCGCCGGCAGCAGCACGGTGTCGCGCGCGGCGGTGTACATCATCGCGTGCGAGGTGTTGTTGATGTCCTCGGACGTGCAGGCGAAGTGGATGAACTCCGAGGCCCGCTCGAGCTCGGCGTCGCCGGCCACGCGCTCCTTGAGGAAGTACTCGACCGCCTTGACGTCGTGGTTGGTGACCGCCTCGATCGCCTTGACCCGCGCCGCATCGGCCGCACCGAACCCGGCGGCCACCGCCCGCAGGCGCTCGCGCGCCCCCGGCGAGAAGCGCGGCAGCTCCGGCAGGCCGAGGTCGGACAGCGCGACCAGCCATTCGACCTCGACGGTCACCCGGTGACGGACGAAGGCGGACTCGGACAGCAGCGGCCGCAGCGCGGCCACGCGGGACGCGTAGCGGCCGTCCAGCGGCGACAGCGCGTCGAGTTCGAAGGCGGCGGATGCCGGCGCGGGCGAAGGGGCGGTCAAGGGGGCGGGAGGGGTGGTGGCGCTCATGAGGCCGCGATCCTAGCACCCGCACCCGCGTGCGATATAGTGGACGGCCAGACACTGTCGAGCCACGCAATGAAGCTGATCGGATCCGTCGGCAGTCCGTACGTCCGCAAGGTGCGGGTCGTGCTCGCCGAGAAGAAGATCGACTACCGCTTCGAACGCGAGGACGTCTGGTCGCCCACGACCACGATCGGACAGGCGAATCCGCTGGGCAAGGTGCCGACGCTGATCACCGACGACGGTGCCGCGGTGTTCGATTCCCGCGTGATCGCCGAATACCTCGACACCGTCACCCCGATCGCCCGCCTGATCCCTCCTTCGGGGCGCTCGCGCGTCGAGGTCCGCTGCTGGGAGGCGCTGTGCGACGGGCTGCTCGATGCCGCCATCCTCGCGCGCCTCGAGGCCAACCGCAGCGACCCGGCCCAGCGCAGCACCGCCTGGATCGATCGCCAGATGGGCAAGATCGACGCGACCCTAGACGCCATGGCCAGCGGCCTCGGCGACAAGCCGTTCTGCTGCGAAGGCAAGTACTCCCTGGCCGACATCGCGATGGGCTGTGCGCTCGGCTACCTCGACTTCCGCTTCCCTCAGATCGACTGGCGCGAACGCCATCCCAACCTCGCCAAGCAGGCGGTCAAGCTGTTCGCGCGGCCCGCCTTCGTCGAGACGGCGCCGTCGCCGGCCTGAGCCGCTGCCCGTGACTCACGCCGTCGGCGCGAACGAGTCCGGCCGCGCCCGCGACCAGAACATCCGGTAGACCGGCGCGTCCGCGTCGCCATCGAGCAGCTCGCCCGGCTGCAGCGTCGGATACAGCGTCGACAGCAGCCGGATCTCGTGCCCGCTGACCCGCCGCACGATGTGGTGCGACCGCAGCTGCGAGGGATGCGTCAGGCCCGCGGCCGCCACCAGCTCGGCCAGCGCCTTGAGCGTGTTCTGGTGGAAGTTGAAGACCCGCTCGGCCTTGTCGGGCACCACCAGCGCCCGCTGGCGCACCGGATCCTGCGTGGTGACGCCGGTCGGGCAGCGGCCGGTGTGGCAGTTCATCGCCTGGATGCACCCGAGCGCGAACATGAAGCCGCGCGCGCTGTTGCACCAGTCGGCGCCCAGCGCCATCGTGCGCGCCACGTCGAAGGCGCTGGTCAGCTTGCCGGCCGCGCCGATCCGGATCCGGTCGCGCAGCCCGAGCCCGATCAGCGTGTTGTGGACCAGCATCAGCGCCTCCTGCATCGGCGTGCCGACCCGGTCGATGAACTCGGCGGGCGCGGCCCCCGTGCCGCCCTCCTTGCCGTCGATCACGATGAAGTCGGGCGTGATGCCGGTCTCGTGCATCGCCTTGGCGATCGCGAACCACTCCCACGGATGGCCGATCGCGAGCTTGAAGCCGGTCGGCTTGCCGCCGGACAGCGTGCGCAGCCGATCGACGAAGCGCAGCAGGCCGATCGGCGTGTCGAACGCCGAGTGCGAGGCGGGCGACACGCAGTCGACCCACGGCGGCACGCCGCGCGCCGCGGCGATCTCGGGGGTGACCTTCGGACCGGGCAGCACGCCGCCGTGGCCGGGCTTGGCGCCCTGGGACAGCTTGACCTCGATCATCCGGACCTGATCGGCGCAGGCGTTCTCGACGAAGCGCTCGGTGTCGAAGCGGCCCTGGGCATCGCGGCAGCCGAAGTAGCCCGAGCCGATCTCCCAGATCAGGTCGCCGCCGTGCTCGCGGTGGTAGGCCGAGATCGAGCCCTCGCCGGTGTCGTGCGCGAACCGGCCCCGCTTCGCGCCGTGGTTCAGCGCGCGGATCGCGTTGGCCGACAGCGAGCCGAAGCTCATCGCCGAGATGTTGAACACCGACGCGTCGTAGGGCCGCGTGCACGCCGGTCCGCCGATCGCGACGCGGAAGTCGTGCGACTGGACCGGCGCCGGCGCGATCGAGTGGTTGATCCACTCGAAGCCGGCGGCGTAGGCGTCGAGCTGGGTGCCGAAGGGCCGCTTGTCGAGGTCCTGCTTGGCGCGCTGGTAGACGATCGCGCGCTGCTGGCGCGAGAACGGCACGGCGTCGGTGTCGGACTCGATCAGGTACTGACGGATCTCGGGCCGGATCGTCTCGAAGAGGAACCGGGCGTGACCGAGGATGGGGTAGTTGCGCAGCACCGCGTGCCGGGTCTGCACCAGATCGACGACGCCGACCGCGACCAGCGCGCCGCTCAGCAGCGACCACCAGCCGGACACCATGCCCTCGCGCCACAGGTAGAGCAGCAGCGGCGTCGCCGCGACGACGGCGGCCAGAGTCGCGTAGCGCAGGAAGCGGGTCATCGGCTTGCGCCCCCGGTCAGCGAAGGTGGCGCAGTGTAGCTCAGCCGTTCCCGGCGCCGATGCCCCGGGAAACCCTTCGGACGGCGCGATCGGCCACCACTGCGCACCCCCGTCTCAGAAGCCGTGAAGAAACCGTAGCGAGCAGGCCCGAGTCGGCGACGAGGAGCGCAGCCGTACGTGATGTACGGCGAGCACCGCAGTCGTCGAATCGGGA
>JAIYAG010000233.1 GCA_027489195.1 Burkholderiales bacterium
CTGGCCGAAGCACAGCAGACCCTGGTGCTCAACCGCCTGCGGGGCCGCGTGCGCGTGCAGGCCGACGGCCAGATGAAGACCGGCCGCGACGTGGTCATCGGCGCGATCCTCGGGGCCGACGAGTTCGGCTTCGCGACCGCGCCGCTGGTCGTCGAGGGCTGCATCATGATGCGCAAGTGCCACCTGAACACCTGCCCGGTGGGCGTGGCCACGCAGGACCCGGTGCTGCGCGCGAAGTTCGCGGGCAAGCCCGAGCACGTCGTCAACTACTTCTTCTTCGTCGCCGAGGAGGCGCGCGCGATCATGGCGCAGCTCGGCGTGCGCCGCTTCGACGAGATGATCGGCGCGACGCACCTGCTCGACACCAAGTCGGGCATCAAGCACTGGAAGGCGCGCGGGCTCGACTTCACGAAGATCTTCCACTCGCCGACGATGCCCGGCGACGTCGCGCGCTACGCCGTCGACGTGCAGGACCACGGCCTGGACCGCGCGCTCGACAACCAGCTCATCGAGAAGTCCAAGCCCGCGATCGAGCGCGGCGAGAAGGTCAGCTTCATCCAGACCATCCGCAACGTGAACCGCACGGTCGGCGCGATGCTCTCGGGCACGGTGGCGCGCCGCCACACGCACGAGGGCCTGCCCGACGACACGATCCACGTGCAGTTCAACGGCACCGCCGGCCAGAGCTTCGGCGCGTTCCTGGCGCGCGGCATCACCTTCGACCTGGTGGGCGAGGGCAACGACTACGTCGGCAAGGGCCTGTCGGGCGGACGCGTGATCGTGCGTTGCGCGAACGACTTCCGCGGCTACGGGCCCGACCACATCATCGTCGGCAACACCGTGCTGTACGGCGCGATCGAGGGCGAGGCCTACTTCAACGGCGTCGCAGGCGAGCGCTTCGCGGTGCGCAACTCGGGCGCGATCGCGGTCGTCGAAGGCACTGGCGATCACGGCTGCGAGTACATGACCGGCGGCACGGTGGTCGTGCTCGGTGGCACCGGCCGCAACTTCGCGGCGGGCATGTCGGGCGGCGTCGCCTACGTCTGGGATCCCGAAGGCGACTTCAAGCGCCGCTGCAACACCTCGATGGTCAGCCTCGAGGCGGTGATGAGCGCCAAGGAGCAGGCCGCGGGCGTGCCGCAGTCGGTCTGGCACGCGGTGCGCCGCGGGGGCGAGGGCGAGGCGGACGAGACCATCCTCAAGCGGCTGGTCGAGGCGCACTTCCGCCACACCGGCAGCTTCCGCGCGAAGGAAGTGCTGTCCGACTGGGCGAACGCGCGCGCGAAGTTCACCAAGGTCTTCCCGACCGAGTACCGGCGTGCGCTGGGCGAGATGGCGGCTGCACGTGCGGCCGCCAAGCAGACGGCCTGACGGCCCGAACCGAACCGAAGAAAGAGAACGACGATGGGCAAGGTCACCGGTTTCCTCGAGTTCCAGCGGCTGTCCGAAGCGGCCGAGCCGCCGCAGGCGCGCCTCAAGCACTGGAAGGAGTTCGTGCTCCACCTGGACGATGCGGCCGCCTCGAAGCAGGGCGCGCGCTGCATGGACTGCGGCATCCCGTTCTGCCAGAGCGGCTGCCCGGTCAACAACATCATCCCCGACTGGAACGACCTGGTGTTCCGCCAGGACTGGAAGCAGGCGCTCGACGTCCTGCACTCCACGAACAACTTCCCCGAGTTCACCGGCCGCGTGTGCCCGGCGCCCTGCGAGGCCGCCTGCACGCTGAACATCAACAGCGATCCGGTGGGCATCAAGTCGATCGAGCACGCGATCATCGACAAGGGCTGGGAGCAGGGCTGGGTGGTGCCGCAGGTGCCCACCGCGAAGACCGGCAAGAAGGTCGCGGTGATCGGCTCGGGCCCGGCCGGCATGGCCGCCGCGCAGCAGCTCGCGCGCGCCGGCCACGACGTGACGCTGTTCGAGAAGAACGACCGCATCGGCGGGCTGCTGCGCTACGGCATCCCCGACTTCAAGATGGAGAAGTCGCACATCGACCGGCGCGTCGAGCAGATGAAGGCCGAGGGCGTGAGCTTCCGGACCGGCGTGTTCGTCGGCACCACGCCGCCGGCCTCGCACATTCCCAACCTCGCCAAGCAGACCGTCTCGCCCGAGGCGCTGGCCAAGGAGTTCGACGCGGTGCTGCTGACCGGCGGCGCCGAGCAGCCGCGCGATCTGCCGGTGCCGGGCCGCGAGCTCAAGGGCATCCACTTCGCGATGGAGTTCCTGCCCCAGCAGAACCGCACGGTCGCCGGCGACACGGTGTCGGGTCAGATCATGGCCACCGGCAAGCACGTCGTCGTGATCGGCGGCGGCGACACCGGCAGCGACTGCGTGGGCACCAGCAACCGGCACGGCGCGAGCACCGTCACCCAGTACGAGCTGATGCCCCAGCCGCCCGAGCACGAGAACAAGGCGCTGACCTGGCCGTACTGGCCGAGCAAGATGCGCACCTCGTCCTCGCACGAGGAAGGCTGCGAGCGCGACTGGGCGATCACCACCAAGGAATTCCGCGGCGACGAGCAGGGCAACGTCCGCGCGCTGGTGACCGCGCGCGTCGAGTGGAAGCGCGACGAGGCCACCGGCCAGATGCGGATGGTCGAGGTCGCGGGCAGCGAGCAGGAAGTGCCCGCCGACCTGGTGCTGTTCGCGATGGGCTTCGTGGCGCCGGTGTCCTCGGTGCTCGACGCGTTCGGCGTGGAGCGCGACGGCCGCGGCAACGCGCGCGCGACCACCGACGGCGAGAAGAGCTACGCGACCAACGTGCCCAAGGTCTTCGCCGCCGGCGACATGCGCCGCGGCCAGTCGCTGGTGGTGTGGGCGATCCGCGAGGGCCGGCAGGCGGCCCATTCGGTGGACGCGTTCCTGATGGGATCGAGCGACCTGCCGCGCTGAGAAGCGTCTAGGGCGCGAGGCACCTTCTGGACGAGGCGAAATGCGGATCGCAGTGATGGGCACCGGCGGCCTGGGCGGCTACTTCGGCGCGCGGCTCGCGCTAGGCGGGCGTGCCGACGTGCACTTCGTCGCGCGCGGTGCGCACCTCGCGGCGCTGCGCGCCGAGGGCCTGCGCATCGAGGGGCCCGAGCCGCAACACCTGCCGCGCGTGCAGGCCACCGACGACCCGGCCGCGATCGGCCCGGTCGACCTGGTGATGCTCTGCGTGAAGCTCTGGGACACCGAGTCCGCGATCCGGCAGATCCGGCCGCTGATGGGACCGGACAGCGCGGTCGTCTCCTTCCAGAACGGCGTGCTCAAGGACCCGCCGCTGCGCGCCGCGTTCGGCGACGGGCGCGTGATGGGCGGCGTGGGCTACATCGCCGCGACCATCGACCGTCCGGGCGTCATCCGCCAGACCGGGCCGATGCAGCGGCTGGTGTTCGGCGAGTTCGACGGCGCGCGCTCGCCGCGCGCGCAGGCGTTCCTCGATGCCTGCCTCGCGGGCGGCATCAAGGCCGAGCTGTCGACGTCGATCCTGCGCGAGATCTGGCAGAAGTTCGTCTTCCTGGCCGGCCTGTCGGGCACCACGACCACCATCCGCCGCACCATCGGCCCGATCCGCGAACATCCGCAGACACGCGCCTTCCTGCGCGACGTGATGGCCGAGGTGGTGGCGGTCGGACGCGCGCAGGGCGTGGACCTGCCCGCGGACTACGCGGACGTGCGCCTGGCGCTCGCCGACGACGTGTCGCCGGCGATGACCTCGTCGATGCACCACGACCTCGAGCGCGGCAACCGGCTCGAGGTGCGCTGGCTCGCGGGCGCCGTGGTCGAGCTCGGACGCGTCGCGGGCGTGCCGACGCCGCTCAACCGCGCGATCGCCGACATCCTCGCGCTGCACGCGGACGGCCGTCCGGCGTGAGGCCGGGGCCGGATCCGCGCCCGGTCCGTCGCGAGGCCGCGCGGTGAGCGGCGTCGAGCCCGGCGCCGCCTGGCCGTGGATCCTGCTGGTCTACCTCGTGGCCAGCGCGATCACCTTCGCGGTCTATGCGCACGACAAGCGGGCCGCCGTGCAGGGCGCCCGCCGCGTGTCCGAGCGCACGCTGCACTGGCTCGCGCTGGTCGGCGGCTGGCCGGGCGCGCTGCTCGCGCAGCGGCTGCTGCGTCACAAGACGCGCAAGCCGTTCTTCCGCACGATGCTGCGGCTGACGATCGGGCTGCACGTGGTGCTGCTCGCGGCGCTCGCGGCGGGCGTGCCGCTCGGGGTGCGCTGAGCGGTCGCATCCGGCGCGGGGGCCGCGGCGCCCGGGTCGTTCCGCAGTGCGGCTGCCGGCCGTCCGCGAAAGCCCTACGCCACGCGGGCCTTCGTTGACGCGCGGGACCCGATCCGGCTCAATCCGGTTTCCTCTCCCGGGGAGTAGCCGGCAGGGACCCCGCGTGGTCCCTCCCGCGGCATCGTCAATACGATGCCGGTCGACGTGGCGGTCGATCGGACATCCGGTGCCTGCGTTCCGTCGCGCCTCGTGCGCGCCGGACGGCAAGACCAGCGGAGGACCTTCGTCCAACGCATGCCGCCCGCCATGGCGGCCGAAAAGGTCCTTCCTGATGATTTCCATCGGCACGCCGCTGCTGTGGTCGCTGTTCGCGATCTTCGTCGTCATCGCGCTCGCGATCGACTTCTTCGCCCTCAACAAGCAGGGCGCTCACACGGTCTCGATGCGCGAGGCCGGCATCTGGTCGCTCCTCTGGGTCGCCGTCTCCTTCTGCTTCGTGGGCTGGCTGTGGTGGTACCTCGGCGGCACCTCCAGTGATGCCGCCGCGTCTGCGATGGCCGACGCCAAGGCGCTCGAGTTCGTCACCGGCTACCTGGTCGAGAAGGCGCTCGCGGTCGACAACATCTTCGTGTTCCTGATGGTGTTCACCTACTTCGCCGTGCCCGCGGCCTACCAGAAGCGGGTGCTGATGATCGGCATCCTCGGCGCGCTGGTGATGCGTGCCGGCATGATCCTCGTCGGCGCCTGGCTGATCACGCAGTTCCACTGGGTGCTGTACGTGTTCGGCGCGTTCCTGGTCTTCACCGGCGTGAAGATGTGGTGGGCGGCCGGGCAGGAGCCCGACCTCGGCTCGAACCCCGCGCTGAAGTGGATCAACCGCAAGTTCAAGATCGCGAAGGACTACGACGGCGAGCGCTTCTTCACGGTCGTGAACGGCGTGAAGATGGCCACGCCGCTGCTGGTGGTGATCGTGCTGATCGGCATCGTCGACCTGGTGTTCGCGGTCGACTCGATCCCGGCGATCTTCGCGATCACCACCGATCCGTTCATCGTGCTGACCTCGAACGTCTTCGCGATCCTGGGCCTGCGCGCGATGTACTTCCTGCTCGCCGGCATGCACGAGCGCTTCCACCTGCTGTCCTACGGCCTGGCGATCGTGCTGGTGTTCATCGGCACCAAGATGCTGCTGATCGACATCTACAAGATCCCGGTCGCCTGGTCGCTGGTCTTCACCGTGGTCACGCTCGCCGCGACGATGCTGATCTCGCTGAAGGTGCCGCCCAAGGGCAAGGGGCCGAGCGGCGGCGCCTATCCGTTCGGTGCGAAGAAGTCGCGGGGCGAGGCCGACGCGGGCTGACGCGACGGGAGGCGTGCCGCGCGAGGGCGCGGCACGCCTCGCTCAATCCACGATGAACAGCGTCGCGCCCGTGTCGGTCGACGAGCGGTGAGGCTCCGCACCGTCGGCCACCTGGTAGCTGGTGCCCGGGGTCAGCACGAAGGTCCGGCCGTCGGCGAGCTCGGTGTCGAGCCGGCCGGCGAGGCACAGCAGGATGTGGCCCTTCTCGCACCAGTGGTCGGCGAGGTAGCCCGCCGAGTACTCGACCATCCGCACGCGGATGTCGCCGAAATGCCGGGTGCGCCAGTGCGCGACGCCGCGCTCGCCGCGGTGCTCGGTGCGCTCGACCGTCGACCAGTCGGTGGTGCCGAAGGGGATGCCGGAGAGCTTCATGCTCGGTCCGTGGAGGAGGTCTGGGGGCGCCCAGTCTAGCGGCCGTCGAGGCCGGCCGCCGCCCGGTGGTACGCGACTTGCGAGCGCCCTTGCATCTTCCAAGGGAGCACCAGCGATGAGCACCGACCGCGTCTTCCACAGCGCCGAGCACCTCAGGCCGGCCGACGGCGAGCCGATCCGCTCGGTGGTCACGCAGACGCCGATGGCGGCGATCGTCGCCTGGACGGTGAAGCCGGGACAGCGGATCACCGCCCACGTGCACCCCCACGGGCAGGACACCTGGACGATCCTGTCGGGCCAGGGCGACTACCAGCTCGAGGCCGACGGTACCTCGACGCCGATCCGCGCCGGCGACGTCGCGGTGGCCCCGGCGGGCTGCGTGCACGGCGTGCTCAACACGGGTGCCGAGCCGCTGGTCTTCGTGTCGGTGGTGAGTCCGGCGGAGTCGGGATACGTGCTGGCCTGAGGCGCCTCGCGCGGGCCCGCAAATGCGGAAGGGGCCGTCGCCGGCCCCTTCCTTCACTCATCGCACAGGCGACTCAGCTCAGATCGAGCTCACTTCGAGTCTTCCGCGAAGATGTCCTTCTTGTGGTTCTCCGGCACGAACAGCAGGCCGATGACCACCGTGCCCAGCGCGATCACGATCGGGTACCAGAGCCCGAAGTACGGGTCGCCGGTCTGCGCGATCA
>JAIYAG010000343.1 GCA_027489195.1 Burkholderiales bacterium
AGCACCACCATGGCTTCGGCCAGCGTGAAGCCGCGCAGGGTGCGCAGGGGTGCGGATCGCCGTCGACGGAGCGGAGGCTGATGCATCCGTGAAACGTAGCCGAACGGTGACTCGCCTCAAGCTCCGGACTTGGCGGCTGACTGCCACCGCCGACGAGCGGTCGAATCACCGTTGCGGATCCGGGCAGGGCCCGGCCGGCACCGACCCGCGTTCGGATGCGTCAAAGGGGTCGCCGGCCGATCGGCGACCCCGCGTCGAGCGGGCTCAGCGCAGCGGCCAGCGGAACGCCGCGGACGTGTCCAGCGCGCCCTCGCCGCGCGCGATGGCCGCGTCCTGCAGCGCCGCGACCGCCGGCATCACCGCGAGGTCCACGCCATGGCGGGCGGCCTCCTCGATCATCAGGCGCACGTCCTTGCGGGCCATCGCGACCTCGAAGGACACCTGGTCGTACGGGCCGGCCGCGATCTTCGCGGCACGCGCCGGCAGCATCGCGCCCGGGTTGAAGGACGCGAACAGGCCCATCGCCTCGGTGGGCGGGATGCCCACCGCGTCGGCCAGCCGGCAGACATCGCCGAGCACCCCCGCCAGGCCGATCAGCGTGAGGTTGCCGAACAGCTTGAAGGAGGCGGCCCGCTCGGGCTGCGGCCCGAGCCAGATCAGCTTGCCGGTCATCGGCTCGAGCAGCGGCGTGACCGCGTCGCACATCGCCTTGTCGCCGGACAGCAGCATCACGCCGGTCCCGTCGACGCAGTTGGCCGGCCCCATGAACACCGGCGCATGCACGAAGCGCCGGCCGCGCGCGGCCCAGCGCTTCGCGCGCTCGGCGGTCGGCGTGGTCGCGGTCGTGGTGTGGTCGACGATCCAGGCGGCGGCCGGGATGGCCTCGACGATCGGCTCGAGGATCGCGTCGACGACCGCGTCGTCCGCGACCATCAGGTGCACGCGATCGACGCCGCTCACCGCCTCGGCGGCACTCGCGCAAGCCCGCGCGCCGTGGGCCTCGAGCGCCTGCGCCTTGTCGGCGCTGCGGTTCCACACCGTGACCTGGTGACCCTGCGACAGCATGCGGCGCACGAAGCCCGTGCCCATCAGTCCGGTGCCGAGAAATGCGATCTTCATGCGGGGTGCCTCGCGAGCGGTGTCAGGGGAAGAGCCGGATGGTAGCCCCGCGGGCGCCGCCCCGGCGCCGCCGCGCTCAGTAAACGATCCGGCAGCGGATCGTCCCCGGAATGCCGCACAGCCCCTCGTAGGCGACCGCGCTGGCCGACGCGTCGACGTCCATCACCCCGTAGCCGACATGCTCGTTGGTCCGCAGGAACTGGGCGGCCACGTTGATGCCGGCCTTGGAGAACTGGTCGTTGATGCGGGCCAGCATGCCCGGCACGTTGCGGTGGATGTGCAGCAGCCGGCACTGGCCGGCGGGCGCCGGCAGCGACACCTCGGGGAAGTTCACCGCGCTGAGCGTGGAGCCGTTGTTGCTGTAGCGGATGAGCTTGGCGGCGACCTCGCGCCCGATGCTCTCCTGCGCCTCGAGCGTCGAGCCGCCGATGTGCGGCGTGAGGATCACGTTGTCGAAGCGCGCCAGCGGCGACTCGAAGGCCTGGTCGTTGCGCTCGGGCTCGACCGGGAAGACGTCGATCGCGGCGCCCGCGAGCCGGCCGGCCTCCAGCGCATCGGCGAGCGCGTCGATGTCGACCACCGTGCCGCGCGACGCATTGATCAGGCTCGCACCTGGCTTCATCCGCGCGAGCTGCATGGCCCCGATCATCAGCCGCGTCTCGGGGGTCTCGGGCACGTGCAGCGTCACCACGTCCGACACCGCCAGCACCTCGTCGAGCGAGCCGAGCTGACGCGCGTTGCCCAGCGGCAGCTTGGTCTCGACATCGCAGAAGACCACCGACAGGCCGAGCTGCTCGGCGAGCACGCCGAGCTGGGTGCCGATGTGGCCGTAGCCGACGATGCCCAGCACCTTGCCGCGCGCCTCGTACGAGCCGGCCGCGCTCTTGGTCCAGCCGCCCCGGTGCAGCAGCGCGTTCTTCTGCGGGATGCCCCGCAGCAGCATCACCGCCTCGGCCAGCACCAGCTCGGCGACGCTGCGGGTGTTGGAGAACGGCGCGTTGAACACCGGCACGCCGCGGCGCGCGGCGGCATCCAGGTCGATCTGGTTGGTGCCGATGCAGAAGGCGCCGACCGCCACAAGCTTGGGCGCGGCCTCCAGCACCGCCTCGGTGAGCTGGGTGCGGGAGCGGATGCCGAGGAAGTGGGCGTCGGCGATCGCCTCGACGAGGGCGTCGCCGGCGAGCGCGCCGGGGCGTGCATCGACGGTGGTGTAGCCGTCGGCCGCCAGTGCATCGACCGCAGAGCGGTGGATGCCCTCGAGCAGCACGAACTTCAGGCGGTCTTTCTGGACGGAGAGTCGGGGGGTCATGGCGCCGTTGTAGCAGGAACCATGCCGCGGACCGCGGGAGACGACACGCGGCCGATGGGCATCGGCCCCGCGGGGGGCGGCAGGCGCCGCCCCCCGCGCAGGCGGCTCAGTACGCCGACAGCTCCGTGCGCAGCGTCTCGACCATGCGGTCGATGTGCGCCCGCTCGGCGACGAAGGGCGGCGCCAGGATCAGGCTGTCGCCGGTCGACTTCAGGTTCAGGTTCGCGTCGTACAGCGCCTTCTGCGCCGCATGGCCACGGGCCCCCGGCGCCTGCCCGGCGGTGGACAGCTCGATCGCCGCCATCATCCCGATGCCGCGGATGTCGACCAGGCACGGCAGGTCGCGCAGCGAATACACGGCGTCGAGGAAGTACGGGGACATCTCGGCGGCGCGCTCCATCAGCCCCTCGCGCTCGAAGATGTCCATCATCGCCAGGCCCGCGGCGCACGCCGCCGGATGCGCCGAGTAGGTGTAGCCGTGGAAGAACTCGATGCCCTGCGCGGGTCCGGCCTCGGTGATGGCGTCGTAGATCCCCTGCTTCACCGCGATCGCGCCCATCGGCTGCGCACCGTTGGTGATCGCCTTGGCCATGGTCAGCAGGTCCGGCGTCACCCCGAACTTCTGGGCGCCGAAGGGCGCGCCCATCCGGCCCCAGCCGGTGATCACCTCGTCGAACACCAGCAGGATGCCGTGCTGGTCGCAGATCGCGCGGATGCGGTCGAGGTAGCCCACCGGCGGCGGCAGGCAGCCGAAGCTGCCCGCGGTCGGTTCGACGAACACCGCGGCGATGTTGTCGCCGCCGACCAGCGCGCAGAGGCGCTGCAGGTCCTCGGCGAGGTCGCCGCCGGTCTCGGGCTGGCCGCGCACGAACTTGTTTTCAGGCAGCGCGGTGTGGCGCATGAAGTGCACGCCCGGCATGCCGACGCCGAAGGTGCGGCGGTTGTTGACCATGCCCGACAGCGCGACGCCGCCCATGTTCACGCCGTGGTAGGCCCGCTCGCGCGACACGAAGAGCTGCCGGTGGCCCTGGCCGCGGATGCGATGGTAGGCGAGCGCCATCTTCATCGCCGAGTCCACCGCCTCGGAGCCCGAGCAGGTGAAGAACACCCGGTTCAGGCCTTCGGGCGTGTGCTGCGCCACCCGCTGCGCGAGCTCGAACGCCTTGGGATGGGCGCGCGTGAACGGCATCGTGTAGTCGAGCGTCGAGAGCTGGTCGAAGACCGCCTGGGCGATCTCGGGACGGCAGTGGCCGGCGGCGACGCAGAACAGGCCGGACGAGGCGTCCAGGACCTGCGAGCCGTCGGGCTTGTAGAGCCACACGCCCTCGCCGCGCACGAACATCCGCGGCTCCTGCTTGAATTCCTTGTTCGGCGAGAACGGCATCCAGAAGTTCTGGCGTGCCTCCATCTCGATCAGCGGATCGGCGTGTCCCATGCGATGTCCCTCGGGTCGGTGACGCCGGGCCACGCGGCCCGGCGGGTCGGGCGGTGGCGGTGCGTTACCAGTCGATCGTCGCGGTCATCGCCTCGGCGGCATTGCGCAGCATCGGCAGGAACTCCAGCCCCTGCTCGATGCGCATGCGCGCGAGCGGCGCGTGCACGGCGACGCCGGCGACGACCTTGCCCTCGCTGTTGCGCACCGGCACGGCGATGCAGCAGATGCCCGGCAGGTACTCCTCGTTGTCGATCGAGTAGCCGCGCTCGCGGATCGCGTTGAACTCGTTCGACAGCCGCTTGGGGTCGGTCAGCGTCTGCGGGGTGTGCTTGATCAGCGGGGTCTGCTGCAGGAAGCGGTCGCGGCTGCGCTTGGGCATGGCGGCCAGGAACAGCTTGCCGCTCGCCGACGCGTACAGCGGCACGCGCGAGCCCGAGCCGAAGTGCACACGCAGCGGCCAGGCGGTCTCGACCCGGTCGAGGTACAGCACGGTGTTGCCGTTGGGGATGGTCAGGTTGCAGGTCTCGCCGACCTGCTCGACCAGCTCCTCGAGGATCGCGTGGCGCGAGGCCCGGTGCGGCGAGCCGAGCAGCACCTGCCCGGCGAACTTGTTCAGGCGCTCGGCGAACCCGTAGCGCTTGGTGTCGGGCTCGCGGGCGACGACACCGGCGTGCTCGAGCGTGCCCAGGATGCGCAGCACGGTCGGCTTGGGCAGCGCGACGGCCTGGGCGATCTCGGCGAGCTGCGGCGGGCGTTCGTGATCGGCCAGGGCTTCGAGAATGCGGATGGCGCGCAGGATGGCTGAACCTGCGGGAACGTCTGCGTGGGCGGCTTCGATGGCAGCTTCGGTGTTCATGATGGGCTCGTGTCTCCTCGACGTCAGTCGTGTCTCGGCCGTCTTCGCGGACGGCTCGCCACGATTATGGTGAAAATGGAATCGGCCTGCAGTAGAAAACGAAATACTTGGGTTTCGAGCATCCTGGACGGGTGACACAGTGCCGCGATTCCAACCGGAGTCGCGCCGCGTGAACCAAGCCATCCCTTCGAATCGAACGGTCGTCTCCGGACGCCAGAAGATGACGCCGTCCGAGGCCTTCGTGGAGACGCTGGTCGCGCAGGGCGTGACCGACGTGTTCGGCATCGTCGGCTCCGCCTACATGGACGCGCTCGACCTGTTCCCGGCCGCGGGCATCCGCTTCGTGATGGTCGCGCACGA
>JAIYAG010000259.1 GCA_027489195.1 Burkholderiales bacterium
GCAGCTCGTTCTGCTCGCAGGCCGGTGTCCAGCGCTTGAACGCGTCCGGATAGCGACGGAAGTAGGCGGGGCCGTGGTTGCCGAGCTGGTGCAGCACCACGACGAGGTCGCCGCTGGCGGCCTTGACGATGCCGTCCAGGCCGTGCAGCAGGATCTCGTCGAAGCAGCGCTCGTCGGCGCACAGCCCCGGCACGGTCGCGCGGCTCACGTTCTCCTCGGGCAGTCCCGAGCACACGCCCTTGCAGCCGGCCTGGTTGTCGCGCCAGAGCACCTGCATGCCGGCGCGCGCCAGCACGTGCAGCAGCGAGTCGGTGGTCTGGATGCGGCCCTCGTCGTAGTCGGCGCGGCCGTAGGGCGAGAACATGCACGGCAGCGACACCTCGGTCGAGGTGCCGCAGGCACGGGCCTGCAGCAGGCTGACCAGGTCCTGGCGGGCCGCGAGCTCGGGCGTGGTCGGGCGGGCATAGCCGTTGAGCTGCCAGTTCGCCGCCCGCACGGTCTCGCCGACCACCACGACGAGCAGGGTCGGACGGCGGCCCGCGGGGCGCTCGCGGCTCGCCGGGTCGGGCGGCTCGCGGGTGGCGACGGTGTGCCCGACGCGGGCGGCGCCGACCGCGCCGAGCGACCAGACGACGTTCGCCGGCGTCATCGTGTAGCGCAGCGACTTCTGGTTGCGCATCGTCGAGCCGAAGTCCTGGAAGACCGCCAGCAGCGCGCCGACGCCGAGCACCGCCGCCGCAGCGATCGCGCCGGCGCGCAGCGCGATCGCGCGCCGCCAGGGGCGCGGGCGCACGCGCACCCACAGCACGGCGGCCGCCGGCAGCACGCCGAAGACCGCCATGTGGCCGAGCATGCCGAGCGTCAGCAGCTCGCCCGCCTCGCGGGTGTCGGTCGCGAGCACGTTGCGGATCATCGACGGGTCGATCACCACGCCGTAGCGCCTGGCGTAGTAGCCCGCCGCGGCCGCCGCCAGCAGCAGCAGCGCCAGCAGCGGGCGCAGCAGCGCGCGGGGCCCGATCAGCGCCGGCAGCACGAAGTGCATCGACACCAGCATCGCGGCGCTGGCCGCGACGATCGCCCAGGTGCCCGGGGCGCCCGGATCGCGGTCGGCCAGCAGCCCCTGCCAGAACGCGCCGTTCGCGGTCGCGGCGATGAACGCGGACACCGCGAGGATCAGCCATTCGGCGGCGATCTCCGGTCGCCGCGCCGGGCGTCGCCCCAGGGCCGCGGTCATGTCGTGCGCGTCGCCGACGCAGCGAATGCCGGCGGGGCCTTGGGATGGGCGAGCGCGAAGATCACCATCGAGATTGTCCAGACGAAGAAGGCCGACCACAGGTTGTGGCTGAGGAAGTGCGCGCCCTGCACCATGCGCACCGCGCTGAACGCGAAGCCTGCACCGAACCCTGCCACGAGGCCGACGAGCCGCAGCCGCGGGGCCGCGAGCATGATGCCGGCGAAGTAGATCGCCAGCAGCGAGAAGCCGCCCGACGCATGTCCGCCGGGAAAGCAGCGGCCGGCTTCGGCGCTGCGGACCAGCCAGTCCGATGTCGCCACCGCGGTGCCGCCGAACTCGGCCAGGTCCCACGGGCAGCGCGGGCCGGTGAACAGCTTGAGCGTCGAGACGACCGCAGGGCCGGCCGCCATCGCGGCGGTGGTCGCCCACAGCACGCGGCGCCAGGGTGCGAGCGAGGCCAGTCGGAGCGAGGCGATCGAGGCCGCGAAGAGGACGAACCAGACGATCCAGACGGCCGACTTGGCGAGCTGGTGACCGACGAGGCCGAGCAGTCTCCAGTCCCGAGCGGGGAAGGTCCGCTGGACGGGGTCGAAGGCGGCCTGGGCCAGCAGGCGGTCGAGATCGCTGGCGTGAGCGGCCCAGGCGAGCAGCGCGAGCAGCACCGCGACGAGGAGGGTGGCACGCAGCGGGAAGGGCTCGGGTACGGCGAGCTCGGCGTCGGTCGGCATCGGCCGGCGAGTCTGCCGACACCGACGTCGAAATTCCGTTGAAGTCGCATGCGATCCGCCAAGGCGGCGGGCGGCCGGCGGGTGCCTCGGCCCGGTGCGGCTGACGACGGGCCGTGCCGCATCACGCGGGTTCGCCGAAGGACAGCGTGAAGCGGACCCCCTGGCCGACGCGCGCTTCGACCTCGAGGGTCCAGCCGTTGAGCTCGGCGAGCTGCCGGGCGATCGCCAGTCCGAGGCCGCGATCCGCCTGCGCAGGTCGGGACGCTCCATGGTCGGAGGCGCCGGCCGCGGCATCGGTCGCCGCGGATTCGCCCCGGTCGACGCGCGGACCGCGCCAGGCACGCTCGAACACGTGCGGCAGGTCCGACTCGGCGATGCCCGGGCCGTCGTCCTCGATCGTCAGCGAGCGGGCATCGCCGGCCACCACGCAGCGCGCGGGCGCGGCATGCTCGGCCGCGTTCTGCAGCAGGTTGCGCACGATCGTGAGCAGTGCATGCCGGTCGGCGACGACCGAGACGCCGGGCGAGACCCGGTTCTCCAGCGTCAGCGCGACCCGCGCCGCGGCGGCCTGCACGGTGAGCCACGCGTCGTCGACGCAGCGCGCGAGCGCCACCGGCGCCGCGTGCTCGCGCGCCCGTCCGGACAGCGCACGCGCCGATTCGATCGCGCCGGCCAGCGCGTCGACGGTCGAGGTCATCCGCTGCAGTCGCGTGCGCTCGGCCTCGCCCAGCGTCGCCGAGTCGCCGAGCATCTCGAGGTCGCTGCGCAGCACCGCCAGCGGGGTGCGCAGCTCGTGACCGAGGTTCGCGCCGAACTCGCGTTCGCGCGCGATCGCGTGCTCGAAGCGCTGCTGCACGCGCTCGAAGGCCGAGACCAGTCGAGCTTCCTCGTCCGAAGCACTGCGCGGCGCATTCTCGGTGCTGTCCGGCACCCACTCGGACAGGCGCAGCGTCAGGCGCTCCATCGGCGCCAGCACGATCCGCGCGAGACGCCGGGCGAGCGCGAGCGCCACGGCGATGCACAGTGCACCCAGCCCGATCAGGTAGAGCCCGTACTGATGGACCTGGTCCTCGTTGCGCTGGGCGTCGTAGGCGACGATCAGCCGCCCGGCGGCGGTCTGGGTCGCGACGATGTGCAGGTGCCGACCCGCCTCGACGACCCGATGGGGACCGTCGGACAGCGTCGCCAGCCGCACGGGCAGGCCCTTCGGCACGGTGCTGCCGTCGCCGCGAACCAGCCAGGCCGAGAGGTCCGCGCCGCGGTCGAGGATGTCGACGGCGCGTGGCCCGTCGAGGTCGCCCCGCTCGGCATAGCCGGCGAGCTGGTGGGCCTCCGCCAGCACCAGCTCGTCGGCGATGCGGTCCTCCTGCTCCTCGAGCGACAGGTAGGCGAGCGTGCCCTGCGCGACGACGAAGACCGCGACCAGGGCGGCGAGCGCGCTCGAGACCCGGTACTGCAGCTTCATGGCGCGGGCGGCACGACGATCCGCCAGCCGACGCCGTGCACGGTCTCGAGGCCGTGGAAGCCCGCGGCGACGAGCGCGCGTCGCAGCAGGTGCACCTGCCCGCGCAGCGGGTCGCCATCGGGCAGGTCGTCCGGCCACAGGGCCGCCTCGAGCTCGGCCCTCGGCACGACGCGGCCCGGCTCGCGCATCAGCCGCTCGAGCAGGCGCATCGACATCGGCATGAGCCGCAGCGGACGCTCGCCGACCGTCACCGCGTGGTGGTGAC
>JAIYAG010000267.1 GCA_027489195.1 Burkholderiales bacterium
CGCGCGCGAACGCGATCGCGGCGGCGCGCACGTCGCCGGTCGCCACCTCGTCGACCAGCCCGATCGCCTTCGCGCCCACCGCATCGACGGTATCGCCCGAGACGATCATGCGCAGCGCGGTCGCCACGCCGACGATGCGCGGCAGGCGCTGCGTGCCGCCGCCGCCGGGCAGCAGCCCGCGCTTGACCTCGGGCAGCCCGAGCTGCGTGCCCGCGGCTGCGACGCGGTAGTGGCAGGCCAGTGCCATCTCGAGCCCGCCGCCGAGCGCGCTGCCGTGGATGGCGGCGACGATCGGCTTGGGCGAGCGGTCCATCCGCGTGCGCAGCTCGCCGGTGAAGGGCGGCTGCGCGGCCGCCGGCGTGTTGAACTCGCGCAGGTCGGCGCCGCCGCAGAACATGCGTCCGGCGCCGGCCAGCACGATGGCCACGATCGAGGGGTCGCCGAGCGCCGATTCCAGGCTGGCTTCGAGCCCGACACGCAGTCCGAGGGCGAGCGCGTTGACGGGCGGGTTGTCGAGCTCGATCACGCCGACGTCGTCGTGGCGGATCAGGCGGGCGGTGGCGGTCATCGGGGATCTGTCTCCTGCGCGCGGCCCGGGTCCGGGGACGCGTCGACCCCCGATGATAGGCGCAGGGGCCTCCCGCGCGGGCGGAGCCGCTGCCATAATCGGCGCCTTCGCGGCCGGCCCGGCCGCTCCGATCCCGCCAGGAGATCCCCCGATGCGCACCGCCTCGAGCCCGTTTTTCGCCGCCGCACTCGCCGCCGGGCTGCTGCTCGCCGGGCCGGCCGCCGCCGCCGACAAGGTCAAGGTCGGCTTCGTCAGCACGCTGTCCGGACCGTCCGCCGCGCTCGGCGTCGACATCCGCGACGCCTGCCTGCTGGCCGTGAGGCTCAACGGCGGCAAGCTCGGCGGCCTGCCCGCCGACGTGATGGTCGCCGACGACCAGTTCAAGCCCGACGTCGCCAAGCAGCTCTTCGAGAAGAACATCAAGCGCGACCGCGTCGACTTCATGACCGGCGTGGTGTTCTCCAACATCATGCTGGCCGCGGTGCCCGAGGCCTTCGACAGCAAGACCTTCTACATCTCGCCGAACGCCGCGCCTTCGCCGCTCGCCGGCAAGGAGTGCAACCCGTACTTCTTCGCGGTGTCCTGGCCCAACGACGCGTACCACGAGGCCGCCGGCCAGAACGCGACCAACAAGGGCTTCAAGAAGGTCTACCTGATCGCGCCCAACTACCAGGCCGGCAAGGACTCGCTCGCGGGCTTCAAGCGCTACTTCAAGGGCCAGGTCGCCGGCGAGGTCTACACCAAGCTCGGCCAGCTCGACTATTCGGCCGAACTCGCCGAGGTGCGCGCCGCCAAGCCCGATGCGGTCTACACCTTCCTGCCGGGCGGCATGGGCATCAACTTCATCAAGCAGTTCGTCGGCGCCGGCCTGTCCAAGGACATGTCCCTGCTGCAGCCGGGCTTCGGCGCGGACCAGGACATCATCCGCCCGGTCGGCGACGCGATGCTCGGGACCTTCGACACCGCGCACTGGGCGCTCGACCTGCCGAACGCCGCGAACAAGAAGTTCGTCGCCGAGTTCGAGAAGGAGTACAAGCGGCTGCCGAGCGTGTACGCCTCGCAGGGCTACGACGCCGCGCAGCTGATCGACTCGGCGGTGCGCGAGGTCAAGGGCAAGATCGAGGACAAGGAGGCGGTGCGCAAGGCGCTCAAGGCCGCCAAGTTCCAGTCCGTCCGCGGCGACTTCAAGTTCAACACCAACCAGTACCCGATCCAGAACTACTACCTGCGGGTGGTGGGCAAGGACGCGCAGGGCCGGCTGGTGAACAAGACGCTGGGCGAGCCGATCTTCAAGAACCACGGCGACGCGTATGTGCAGGACTGCGGGATGAAGTGATCGGGGAGGATCGTGTCCGGTCTCCTCCTCCTCGAGCAGTCATTGAACGGCCTGCAGTTCGGCCTGATGCTGTTCCTGCTCGCCGCCGGCCTGACGCTGGTGTTCGGGATCATGGACATGATCAACCTCGCGCACGGCTCGCTGTACATGGTCGGCGCGTTCCTCGCTGCCTGGTTCGTGCAGCTCACCGGCTCGTTCGTGGCCGGCGTGCTGCTGGCGATCCCGGCCGCGGCGGTGTTCGGGATGGTGCTGGAGACGACGCTGCTGCGTTCGCTCTACGCGCGCGACCACCTGTCGCAGGTGCTCGCCACCTTCGCCCTGATCCTCATCATCAACGAGGGCGTGCGCATGGTCTGGGGCAGCGACCTGCCGCTGTCGGCGCCGGCGGCGCTGGCCGGGCCGGTGGAGCTGCTGCCGGGCCTGTACTACCCGGCCTACCGGCTGCTGATCATCGGCGTGGGCCTGGCGCTCGCGCTGCTGCTCTACCTGCTGGTGACCCAGACCCGCATGGGCGCGCTGGTGCGCGCGGGCGCGTCGAACCGCGAGATGGCGATGGCGATGGGCGTCGACATCCGGCGCCTGTTCACCGCGGTGTTCGGCATCGGCGCGGCGCTGTGCGCGGTGGCGGGCGCGATGCTCGGGCCGCTGCTGGCGGTGCAGGTCGGCATGGGCGAGGGCATCCTGATCCTCGCCTTCGTGGTGATCGTGATCGGCGGCATCGGTTCGATCCGCGGCGCGCTGGTCGGCTCGCTGCTGGTGGGCTTCGTCGACACCGCCGGGCGCACGGTGCTGCCGCACCTGTTCCGCGAGTTCCTGCCGCCGCAGTTCGCCAGTGCCGCGGGGCCGGCGGTGGCCTCGATCGCGGTCTACCTGCTGATGGCGGTGGTGCTGTTCGTCAGGCCCCAGGGCCTGTCCCCGGCGCGTGGGTGAAGACCCTCCGATGACGCCCGCCGCCGCTGCCCCCGCATCCGCCTCGACCGGCCCGTCGCCGGCCGCGCGCGTCGCGCTGCTCGTGCTGGCCTTCGCCGCGATCGCCTTCCCGTTCGCGATGCAGGCGCTCGACGCGACCTTCTACGTCAGCGTCGCCAGCCGCATGATGATCTACGCGATCGCGGCCACCAGCCTGAACCTGGTGCTGGGCTACGGCGGCCTGGTGTCCTTCGGGCATGCGGCCTTCTTCGGCATCGGCGCGTACACGGTCGGCATCCTGATCACCGAGGGCGTGGTCAGCGGCTGGATCGGCATCCCGCTGGCGATGCTGATCGCCGCGCTGTTCGCCACGGTGATCGGCGCGGTGTCGCTGCGCACGCGCGGCGTGTACTTCATCATGATCACGCTCGCCTTCGCGCAGATGCTGTTCTACCTGGTCAACAGCGTGAAGGCCTACGGCGGCGACGAGGGCCTGAACCTGAAGCTGCGCTCCTCGCTCGGCTTCGGGCTGAACCTCAAGGACGACGCGACCTTCTACTTCGTCGTGCTCGCCTGCCTCGCCGGGACGCTGCTGGCGGTGCACCGGATCATGGGCTCGCGCTTCGGGCGCATCGTGCTCGCGATGCGCGACGACGACGTGCGTGCCGAGGCGATCGGCGTGCCCACCTTCCGCTACAAGCTGGTGCTGTTCGTGATCGCGGCGGCGCTCGGCGGCCTGTCCGGCGCGCTGATGGTGAACCAGCAGAACTACGTGAACCCGAACGTGCTGCACTGGACGCAGTCGGGCACGCTGATGGTGATGGTCATCCTCGGCGGCGTGGGTACGCTGTGGGGCGGCGTGCTCGGTGCCTTCGTGCTGCTGCTGCTCGAGGAGGTCATCTCGGCCTACACCGTGCACTGGCAGTTCTGGGTCGGCTGGATCCTGCTCGCGATCGTGCTGTACGCGCCGCGCGGGCTGGTGGGGCTGGTGCAGCGCGCGTTCGGGCGCGGGGCGGGGCCGAAGTGAGCGCGGTGCCGCCCTCGATGCATGCGTCTGCTGCTGCAGCCGGCGCGACGCTGCTCTCGGTGCGTGGCTTGCGCAAGCGCTTCGGCGGCGTCGTCGCCACCGACGACGTGACGCTCGCGGTCGCCGAGGGCGAGGTCCATGCGCTCATCGGCCCCAACGGCGCGGGCAAGACCAGCCTGATCGCGCAGCTCTCGGGCACGCTGATGCCCGACGACGGCGAGATCCGCTTCGCCGGCACGGACGTCACCCGGCTGGTGCAGCACCGGCGGGTGAAGCTCGGGCTCGCCCGCTCGTTCCAGATCACCCGGCTCTTCCGCAGCTTCAGCGCCGTCGACAACCTCGCGATCGCGGTGCAGGCGCGCGACGGCCGCAACCTGTCGTTCTGGCGCCCGGTGTCGCGCGACACCGCCATCGCCGACGAGGCCCGCGCGCTGCTCGGCGAGATCGGCCTGGCCGCGCGCGCCGACATGCCCGCCGCGGCGCTGTCGCACGGCGAGCAGCGCGCGCTCGAGGTCGGTGTCGCGCTGGCCACGCGCCCGCGGCTGCTGCTGCTCGACGAGCCGATGGCCGGCACCGGGCCCGAGGAGTCGGCGCGGATGGTCGAGCTGATCGAGCGCGTGCGCACGAAGGCGACGGTGCTGCTGGTCGAGCACGACGTCGACGCGGTGTTCCGGCTCGCCGACCGGGTGTCGGTGCTGGTCAACGGCCGCGTCATCGCCTCGGGGCTGCCGGATGCGGTGCGCAACGACCCCGAGGTGATCACCGCCTACCTCGGCGACGAGGTGCACCGGTGAGCGCCGCGCCGCTGCTCGCGGTCGAGCGGCTCGAGACCGCGTACGGCGCGAGCCAGGTGCTGTTCGGCATCGACCTCGAGGTGCGTGCCGGCGAGGTGGTCGGCCTGCTCGGGCGCAACGGCATGGGCAAGACGACGCTGGTGCGCTCGATCCTGGGCCTGGTGGCCTCGCGCGCCGGACGGGTCGCCTTCGACGGCACCGAGGTACGCGGCCTGCCCGCGGACCGCATCGCGCGCATGGGCCTGGCGGTGGTGCCCGAGGGCCGGCAGGTGTTCCCCAACCTGTCGGTCGACGAGCACCTGACCGCGTTCGCGGCCCGCCGCGGCGGCGAGGCGCGCGGCGGCGTGTGGGACGCGACCCGCGTCTATGCGCTGTTCCCGCGGCTGGCCGAGCGCCGCGACAACCTCGGCAACCAGCTGTCCGGCGGCGAGCAGCAGATGCTCGCGATGGGCCGCGCGCTGGTGACCAACCCGCGGCTGCTGATCCTCGACGAGGCCACCGAGGGCCTGGCGCCGCTGATCCGCGAGGAGATCTGGCGCTGCCTGCGCGAGCTGCGCGAGGCCGGCCAGACCATCCTCGTCATCGACAAGTACGTGAACCGGCTGATCCAGATCGCCGACCGTCATGTGATCGTCGAGCGCGGCACGATCGCCTGGCGCGGCAGCTCGGCCGAACTCGATGCGGACCGCGGGGTGTGGCAGCGGTATCTGGGCGTCTGAGTCAGCGCCCGCCACGCAGACCGCCCAGCCGCGGCGCCACTCCGCGCAACGCCCCGGCGAGCGCCACCGCCGCCGGCGAGAGCCGCCCGCGCCGCCGCCGCGTGAGGCCCACCGCACGGGACCACTGCGGGGCCGCCACCGGCACCGGCCGCAGCAGGCCCGCGCGCTCTTCCCAGTGGATCAGCTCGCGCGGCAGGAAGCTCAGGTGCCGGCCCTGCAGCACCACCGCCTTCATCAGCCCGGCCGAGGTCGTCTCCACCTCGGCGTCGATCGGCGTCAGCCCCGCCTGCAGGAACAGGTCGTCGAGCGCGCGGCGCTCGAGCTCGTGGCGGCGCGCCAGCACCCAGCGCTGGCCGGCCAGCTCGGCGGGCTTCACGCTGCGCCGCGCGGCCAGCGGATGGTCGGCGTGCGCGACCACCACCGCGGTGTCGGTGTGCAGGGTCTCGTGCTGCAGCTCAGGGTCGGACGCGGTGCGCGGCACCGAGGACAGCGCGAGGTCGACCTCGCCCCGGCGCACCATCGGCATCAGCGCCTCGTTCAGCCCGTAGAGCACGGTCACCCGCAGCCCGGGGTCGCTCGCATGCAGCGCGTCGAGCGCCATCGGCAGCAGCCGCGTCGCCTCCGAGGGCCCGCAGCCCACCACCACCCGGCCGCGGTGCGCGCCGCGGATCGCGTCGATCTCGTCGGCGGCCGCGCGCAGCTCGGCCTCGATCGTGCGGTGGCGCGCCACCAGCGCGTCGCCGGCCTCGGTCGGGGCGACCCCGAAGCGTCCGCGCTCGAGCACGCGCACGCCGAGCGCGCGCTCGAGCTCGCGGATCGACTTGGACAGCGCCGGCTGCGTGAGGCCGAGCTCGGTCGCGGCGGCGGTGAGGCTGCCGCAGAGCACGGCCGCGGCGAGCTGCGCGATGCGGCGGGGATCGATGTCGGACGGCACGGGCCATACATAACCCGAAGACATGGATCAGGCAAGCCGATTCATGCACCGCCGACTTGAGCGCTCGTTAAGATCGATCCGTTCCCGCCCGGCCGAGCCGCCGATGCGGGCCCCGCACGGAGACACCGCCATGAACGTGAACGACCTCGTCGAGCCCGACCGAGTCCACCGCAGCGTCTACACCGACCCCGCGATCTTCGACCTCGAGATGGAGCACATCTGGGAGAAGACCTGGGTGTACTGCGGCCACGAGTCCCAGGTGCCCAAGGTCGGCGACTACTGGACGCTGCAGATCGGCCGCCAGCCGATGGTGATGGTGCGCGACCAGGACGGCTCGGTGCGCGTGCTCTACAACCGCTGCCCGCACCGCGGCGTGGAGCTCTGCGGCAACCAGAAGGGCAATACCGGCAAGGCCTTCGTCTGCTCGTACCACGCCTGGACCTTCCACCTCGACGGCCGCGTGCGCGCGATCCCGCTGATGAAGGGCTACGAGGGCACGCGCCTGACCACCGACAACCCCGACTGCAGCATGAAGGCGGCCGCGCGCGTCGACAGCTACCGCGGCTTCGTGTTCGCGAGCCTGTCGGCCGAGGGCCCGTCGCTCGCCGAGTTCCTGGGCGAGGCGAAGGTCGCCTTCGACGACATGTGCGACCGCTCGCCGGTCGGCGAGGTCGAGGTGGTGCCGGTCTGCCACCGCGTGATCCAGCACTCGAACTGGAAGTTCTTCATGGAGAACCAGCTCGACGCGCTGCATCCGTCGGTCACCCACCAGAGCACCGGCGTGCCGGCGCGGCGCATCGAGAACCGGGTGAAGGCCGAGCAGGGCTCGGCGCCGCTGTTCTTCCACTACCTGTCGACCTTCGCGTCGAGCTTCGACCAGTGGGACTCGGTGCAGACGGTCAACTTCCCCAAGGGCCACGGCATCCTCAAGGGCTACATGGGGCTGCGTCCGACCGACCCGGACACGCTCGAGCACGAGGCGCAGCTCAAGGCGGCCTACGGCGAGGAAAAGACCGAGGAATACCTGTCGCGCAGCATCCACCACGTGCTGGTGTATCCGTACCTGTCGGTGCAGTCGCCGCTGCAGCAGCTGCGCTGCCTGCGCCCGATGGCCGCCAACAAGACCCTGTCCGAGATCTGGCACTTCCGCCTCAAGGGCGCCCCCGAGGCCATCTACCGCCGCTCGCTCTGGTACTACAACCTGGTGAACTCGCCGGCGACGATGATCAACGCCGACGACCTCGAGAACTGGACCAAGGGCCAGTGGGGCCTGGAGTCCAAGGGCGGCGAGTGGGTCAGCTTCCACCGCAACTACGGCGGCGACACCGAGCGCGACGGCGTGATCTATTCGAACAACGGCACGTCCGAGGCCGTGATGCGCAGCCAGTTCCGCGCGTGGGCCGAGTACATGGCCCCCGCGCTCGCGCAGACCGTGGTCGCCTGAGGAGAACGACGATGAGCAAAGACCAGGTCAGCAAGGCCCTCGGCACCGGTGTCGTGATCGAGGCGCTCGGCGTCGAGTCGATGACCGGCGCGGAGTCGATCGCACCCGAGCACATGGGGCGCGGCGCGCGTCCGTCCACCCAGTACGTGCCCGACGTCACGCACGCGTCGGCGGCATTGCAGCGCGAGGTCGAGACCTTCCTGTTCCGGCAGGCGGCGCTGCTGGACGGCAAGCGCTGGCAGGAATGGACCGAGCTGTTCGCCGACGACGGCGTCTACTGGATGCCGGTCATGCCGGAGCAGACCGACTGGCTCGGCGAGCCGTCGATCTTCGCCGAGGACCGGCTGCTGATGGAGGTCCGCATGGGCCGCCTCGGGCATCCGAACGCCTGGTCGCAGGCGGCCGCCTGGGGCACCAACCACCTGGTGGGCAACGTCGTGATCGAGTCGGTCGAGGCCGACACGGTTCGGGTGTACTCGCGCTTCCAGATGATGGAGCTGCGGCGCGACACGGTGCGGCACTTCGGCGGCTCGTACCGGCACACGCTGCGGCGCGGCGCGAACGGCGCGTTCGCGATCGTGCTGCAGCGGGTGGACATGATGAACGGGCAGGCGGCCTACGATTACGTCTTGCAGGCCTGGGTTTGAGGTGATGGAGCGCCGGCTACCCTCGGCGCTCCATCACCAGCCTGATCCCGAGCCCCAGCATCACCAGCCCGCTGCACCGGTACACCCACACCAGCACCCTCGGGCGGCGGCGCAGCCACGCGGACAGCAGCCCCGCCGCCGCGCCCACCGGCCCCTTGACCGCGAAGGTCAGCAGCGCGAACACCGTGCCGAGCACCGCGATCGCGAGGGTCGGATGGTCTGCGTCGCGGGCGACGAACTGCGGCAGGAACGCGAAGTAGAAGACCGCGATCTTCGGGTTGGAGAGGTTCGACAGCGCGCCGTCGGCGAACAGCCGGGGCAGCGAGCGCGGCGGTGCCGAATCGACCTCGATCGAGGCGCTGCGCGTGCGCAGCAGCCCGATGCCCAGCCACACCAGGTAGGCCGCGCCGACGACCTTCAGCGCGACGAACGCCCACTCCGAGGCGGTGAGCACCGCACCGAGCCCGAGCGTCGCGAGCACGGTGTGGCCGAGCAGTCCGGTGCCGACGCCGGCCGCGGTGACGACGCCCGCCGCCGGCCCCTGCGCGATCGAGCGCGACATCACCAGCAGCATGTCCTGACCGGGCGTGGCGATCACGACCAGCGAGGTGACGATGAAGAGCGACCAGGCGACGTCGATCATGGCGGGCTCAGGCCAGGCCAGCGAGCACGTCGGCCAGCTCGCGCGGCATGTCGACCATCACGTCGTGGCTGCACGGCAGCTTCACGACCGACCAGCCCGCGCGCCCCTCGCACTGCTTCGCGAAATGGCGGAACGGACTGGGGTCCCAGCCGTCGGCGAGCACGTAGACCCGCTGGCCGACCGACTCGAGCCCGCCGCCCGACAGCAGCACCGGCATCTCGAAGGTCGCGAGCGCCTGCGGCACGCAGCGCCGGTTCACCCACGCGCGGTTCGCCTCGGCGATGTTGAAGACCTCCGCGGGGATCGGCGCCATCATGCCGGTGTGATCGGTCTGTGCCGAGCCGCGGAAGCCGCCGATGAACACCTGCGCGACCTCGGGCGGCAGCGCCACGTCGAGCAGCTGGATCAGCGACTGGCCGTGCTCGGGCAGGAACGCATCGAGGTAGACGAGCGCCTTGACGCGACCCGGCAGCCGGTCGGCCACCGCGGTGATCACCATGCCGCCGTAGGAGTGGCCGCACAGGATCACGTCGTGCAGTTCCTCGGCCTCGATCGCGCCGACGACGTCGCGCACGTGAGTCTCGAGCGTGATCGCCTCGTTCGCCTGGTGGGCGCGCTCGCCGACGCCGGTGTGCGTCGGGGTGATCACGGTGTGGCCTTGGGCGCGCAGCATCCGCGCGGTGTCGCGGTAGCACCAGCCGCCGTGCCAGGCGCCGTGGACCAGAACGAAGTTCGCCATGTCGTCTCCTCCTCGTGGTGTCGGTCGCGTCGGTCGCGGGCCGGGGCGGCTGCGCTGCGCGAAGCAGGATCCTGCGGCCCGGCAGGCCGGCGGTCAACGCGGATCAGCGCTTGACGGTTCGGGCGCGGCGCGGCGCGGGCGCCGGCGATGCACCGGCGCCCGAGGCCGCATCGAGCATCGCCCCGAGTTCGGCGGCCACCTCGCGCATCGGCTCGATCGAGCGCTGCGCGCGGCACAGTCCCACCGCGCCTTCCAGCGCCGAGATCGACAGCCGCGCGAGCGGCACGGCGCGCGCGGCCTCGATGCCGCCGTCGCGGTAGACCGCCGCGAGCGCATCGACCCATCCCGCGAAGGCCTCGGCGCAGGCCTCGCGGGTGAGCGGCGTGTCCGGGCCGAGCGCGAGCGCGGCGCCGACCACCGGGCAGCCCTCGTCGAAGCCCGAGCGCTGCAGCCAGCCCGAGAGCTGCGCGGCGATCACGCCGAGCGCCTCGCGCGGCGTGCGGCCTGCGGCGCGGGCCGCGCCACCGCCGTGCGAGCCGCCGCCCAGCGCCCGCAGCACGCCCGAGCCGACCAGCCGCACCGCGGCCGCGCCGATCGCGTCCTTGCCCTGCGGATAGTGGTGATAGACCGAGCCGCGCGGCGCGCCGCTCTCGGCCACCACTTCGTTGAGCCCGGCGCCGTGGTAGCCGCGCCGGCGCAGCAGCGTCGCCATCGCGATGGCGATCGCGCGGGCCGGGCTGTCGGGATGCTCGGGGTCGATGCGGGGACGGGCCATGGCCGTGATCGTAACGCGCGGGCCCGGGGCATTGACGCGCCCCGGGGATCGGTTGTTATTATACAGACCGGTCTACAAAAAAGGTCTCCCGGTGAGCCACGACCTGCCCGTTCCAGAACCGATCGGACGCGACGTTACCGCCGCCGACGGTCATCCGATCGCCGCCCGCTTCCGGCTGCCCGCGCACGCGCCGCGTGCCGCCGTCCTCGTGGTCCCCGCGATGGGCGTGCCGCAGTCGTACTACGAGGACTTCGCGCGATGGCTGGTCGGGCAGGGCTTCGCGGTCGCCACCTTCGACTACCGCGGCATGGGCGACTCGCGCCGCGGCGGGCTGCGCGGGTTCCGCACCGACATCCTGGACTGGGCGAGGCTCGACTGCGCGGCGATGGTGGATGCGGCGGCGGCGCTCGCGCCCGGTCGCCCGCTGCACTGGATCGGCCACAGCCTCGGCGGCCAGATCCTGCCTTTCGTGCCGAACCGCGACCGCATCGAGCGCATCGTCACGGTGGCCGCCGGCAGCGGCTACTGGCGCGACAACGTGCCGGCGCTGCGCCGCAAGGTGTGGCTGCTGTGGTGGGTGGCGGCGCCGCTGCTCACCCCGGTGTTCGGCTATTTCCCGGGCCGCCGGCTCGGCATGGTCGGTGACCTGCCCGAGGGCGTGATCCGGCAGTGGCGGCGCTGGTGCCTGTCGCCGGACTACGTCGCGAGCGCCGAGGGCGCCTCCGCGCGCGAGCGGTTCGATGCGGTGCGCACGCCGATCGTGTCGCTGTCCTTCACCGACGACGAGATGATGTCGGCACGCAGCATCGCATCGCTGCACGCGCTTTACACGAACGCGCCGATGCGGCTCGACCGGATCGCGCCGCGCGAGGTCGGCCTGCGCCGCATCGGTCACTTCGGCTTCTTCCGCGCGGCGCACGCGCAGCCGCTGTGGGCCGATCGGCTGCTGCCCGCGCTCGGCTGACCGGCGGGCCCGCGCCTCGATGGTCCCCACAGCACGGACATGCTTCGCCGCCGGACGGGTCCCGCGCCCGACCGGCGGCCATGGCGGAGAGCGGTCGCGCCCCTACCATGGATCCCATGTCGGACCGGGGGTTCGGACCGGCGCCCTCCGATGGATCCGTTCGCAGCGGATCGAACGCCATGCCGCTCCAGCTCGACTTCTTCGAACCCGCCTCCAGCGGACAGGCCCCCGACCGGATGATCCGCCTGCGCGGCTTCCTGGAACGGGTCCTGCATCTCGCCGAGCAGCAGGTGCTGCCGCTGCTGCCGCTCCAGCACCGCGTCGTGGTGGCGGTCGGCGTGGACCCGGCCCGCACCATCCGCGAGACCGGCATCGGTGCCCGCGCCTGGGCGGCCGATCGCATCGACGTGTGGATCGATCCGGCGCATCCGTGGGTCGAGGCCGCCGGCGAGGAGGAGCTGATCGCGATGCTCGCTCACGAACTGCACCACTGTGCACGCTGGACGCGTCCGGGCTACGGCCTGACGCTCGGCGAGGCGCTGGTGAGCGAAGGCCTCGCCTGCGTGTTCGAGACCGCCTTTCGCGGCGGTGTGCCGCCGTTCTGGGCGCGTGCACTCGACGCGTGCGAGCTGGCCGAAGTCGAGGCCACGGCGCGCCGACGTCTCGACGCGCGCGACTACGACCATCGCTCGTGGTTCTTCGGCGCGCCCGAGCGCGGGCTGCCGAGGCATGCGGGCTACTCGCTGGGCTTCGAGCTGGTCGCGCGCCACGTGCGCGCCAGCGGACGCACCGCGGCCCAGCTGGTCCACGTGCCGTCGAGCGCCTTCTGGGCCCTGCAGCCCGCGATGGCCGCCGCCTGAGCGGCCGCCGCCTGCCGTGCGTGCACCGTCGCCCGCGCGTGCGCCGCCGGCCTGCGGAACGGAACGCACGGGTCGGCCCGGGCGCCCCGCGCCCCTTCCGCGCGCCTGACGCGCCCCGTATCCTCGGCCCCTGCGGCGCCCTCACGGCGCCGATCGCCGAATGAAAGCCACCGACCTCACCCGCGCGCAGTCCGCCACGATCCTGGGCGGCGCTGCCCTGATGCTCAGCCTCGCGATGGGCATGCGCCAGAGCCTCGGCCTGCTGCAGCCCCACGTGATCCGCGACCTCGGCATCACTGCGGCCGACTACTCGCTCGCGCTCGCGATCCAGAACATCGTCTGGGGCATCACGCAGCCCTTCGTCGGCCTGCTGGTGGATCGCATCGGCGCGCGACCGGTGGCCGTCACCGGGGTGATCGTCTACGCGCTGGGCCTGACGGTCATGGCGCTCGCGCCGTCGGCGCTGGTGCTCACGCTCGGCGCGGGGCTGTGCATCGGGCTGGCGCTGTCGTGCACCGCATCGAACCTCGCGATGAACGTCACCGCGCGCACGGTGACGCCGGCGCGCCGAAGCGTCGCGATGGGCGCGGTGTCGGCGGCGGGCTCGCTCGGGCTGGTCGTCGCCTCGCCGCTGGCCCAGGCGATGATCGTCACCGGCGGCTGGCAGCTCGCGCTCGTCGCCTTCCTCGGCCTGGCCGCGGTGATGCTGCCCGCCGCGCTCGCAGCGGGGCGCGCCGACGCGATCGAGCTGCCGAAGTCGCAGGCGGCCGAGCAGTCGGCCACGCAAGCGCTGCGCGAGGCCGCCGCGCACGGTGGCTACGTGACGATGGCGATCGCCTTCTTCGTCTGCGGACTGCAGCTCGTCTTCCTCACGACGCATCTGCCGACCTACCTGGACCTGTGCGGCATCGACCCGTCGGTGACCGCGACCGCACTCGCGCTGATCGGCCTGTTCAACGTCGCAGGTTCGTACCTGTTCGGATGGCTCGGCCAGCGCTACCCCAAGCACCTGCTGCTCGGCGGCATCTACCTGCTGCGTTCGGCGATCATCGCGGTGTACTTCCTCGCGCCGCCCACGCCCACCGGCACGCTGGTGTTCGCCGCCGCGATGGGCTCGCTGTGGCTGGGCGTGGTGCCGCTGGTCAACGGGCTGGTCGTCCACCTGTTCGGTCTGCGCTGGATGGCCACGCTCACCGGCGTGGCGTTCTTCAGCCACCAGGTCGGCTCGTTCGTCGGGGCCTGGGGCGGTGGCGCGATCTACGCCTCGCTGGGCTCGTACGAGTGGGCCTGGAAGGGCGCGGTGCTGATCGGCGTGGCGGCCGGCCTCGCCCAGATGGCGATGAACGTGCGCCCGAGCCCGCGCGTCCTCGCCGAGCAGCCGGCGGCGGCCTGAGCATGTCCGCTGCCGCCCGTCGGCCCCGATCGACCGGCGCCGACCGTGGCCCGGGCGCGACGCCGGCGCCGGTGGCGCTGCGGCCCGGCTTGAGTTAGACTCCAAGCCGCTCCCGCATCAAGACGTCTGTTTTCCAAGGCATCCAGGTCAGTGCGGCCCCGGTCCCCCCGCGGCCTCCCACGTCTAGAATCCCCACGGTCACATTCCTTGAACTCGGGCGCCCTACGGGCCGCTGAGGCCCGTCGTCACATCAACCCCCCTGATCTAGGATCTGCTCCGTATGTCTACCCAGACCGGTATCGTCAAATGGTTCAACGACGCCAAGGGCTTCGGCTTCATCAAGCCGGATAGCGGCGGCGAGGACCTCTTCGCACACTTCAGCCAGATCGAAGGCAAGGGCTTCCGCTCGCTGGCCGAGAACCAGAAGGTCGAGTTCGAGGTCACGCAGGGCCAGAAAGGCCCGCAGGCCAGCCGCATTCGCCCGATCTGATCACGCCGGGCGCGAGGCCGGCTCCGTGCCGGTACCGCGTTCCGTGATCCTCGCGACAGGCCGCCCCCGGGCGGCCTGTTCGCTTTCCGGGGCCGGCAGCGCGGGGCCGGCCGGGGTCAGAGCGGCTGCACGGTCCCGTTGTCGACCCGCACCTTCATGCCGGGGCGCACCGACGGCGTCTGGTAGACGCGGATCACCCGGTCGATGCCGTCCTCGAATCGGACCGACACGTCCCAGGCGGTGACCGCGCCCGCCTGAGCGCCCGCCTGGCCCCCGGCGCCCGCGCCGACCGCGGCGCCCACGCCGGTGGCGATCGTGCGGCCCGTGCCGCCGCCGAACAGGCTGCCGATCATGCCGCCGACCACCGCGCCGCCGATCGATCCGGCCAGTCCGCCGCCCTGGCTCGCCTCGCGGATCTCGGAGATGCCGTTGACCGTGCCGGTGCCGACCACGCCGGCGCCGGGCGGGGCGCTCGCGCAGGCGGCGAGGAGGGTCGCGAAGAGCAGCGCGGCAAGGCGTGCGAGGGGTCGGGTCATGCTGAGGTCTCCGTTCGGTCGCTGACACGGCTGCGGGAACCGCGCCGGGCTGCGGCGATTCTATCGCCGCCTCGGGCGACCGCTTGCCCGGGTCGAGACCGGGGTGGACAACTGCCGTTCCGTGGTGCGGGTCCGCCGGTTCCGCGGATCGCGCCGGGGTGCTCGCGGCAGGCTGGCGGATGGGTGACACTGGCTGCTCCACCCGCCCTGCGTCCCGCATCGCCATGCCCGCGCTCCACGACCTGCCCGCCGCCGACCTGTCGGTCGCCTATGCCCGCCGCGACCTGTCCCCGGTGGAGGTCGCCGAGGCGGTGCTCGCGCGCATCGAGGCCTGCGAGCCGCGGATCAACGCGATGTACCGGGTGTCGCGCGACGCGGCGCTGTCCGCGGCGCGCGAGTCCGAGCGCCGCTGGCGCGCCGGGGCGAGTGCCTCGCCCCTCGACGGCGTGCCGATCACGCTGAAGGAGAACCTCTACACCCGCGGCGACCCGGCCCCGATCGGCACCGCGGCGGGCAGCCTCGAGCCGAAGGCGGTCGACTCGCCGGTCGCCGCACGGGTGCGCGAGGCCGGCTGCGTGATCGTCGGCAAGACCACGATGCCGGACTTCGGGATGCTGTCCTCGGGCCGGTCCTCGATCCACGGCACGACGCGCAACCCCTGGCGGCTCGACCGCAACCCGGCGGGCTCGTCGTCGGGGGCCGCGGCGGCGGCCGCCGCAGGCTACGGACCGCTGCACGTCGGCACCGACATCGGCGGCTCGGTGCGGCTGCCGTGCACCCACACCGGCCTCTTCGGCCTGAAGCCGAGCGGCGGGCGCATCCCGATCGATCCGCCGTACATGGGGCGCGCGGCCGGCCCGATGACGCGCAGCGTGCGCGACGCGGCGATGCTGATGGGGGTGATCACCCGGCCGGACACACGCGACTGGACGTCGCTGCCCCACCAGCCGCTCGACTATGCCGCGCAGCTCGACGGCCTGTCGGTGCGGGGCCTGCGCATCGGCCTGCTGCCCGACATGAAGGCCGGCCTGCCGGTCGACCCGGAAGTGCACGCCACCTGCGAGGCCGCGGCGCGCGCGCTCGCCAACGCCGGCGCGATCGTCGAGCCGATGGACTCGTTCATGACGCCGGCGATGCTCGAGGGCGTCTGCAGGTTCTTCGAGGCGCGCTCGAACCTCGACGTGTCGGCGATGACCGATGCGCAGCGCGGCGCCACGCTGCCCTTCGTCATCGAGTGGGCCACCTGGCGCGCGGCCTCGTTCAGCGGCCGCGACGTGATGGCCGCCTACGGGCAGGTGATGGCGATGCGCGAGGCCGCCGTCCGCGCGGTCGGCGCCTTCGACTTCGTGCTGTCGCCCGTCTCGCCGGTGCCGCCGTATGCGGCCGAGCTGCACGCACCGACCGAGGATCCGCACCGGGCGCTCGAGCACATCGCGTTCACGGTCGCGTTCAACATGAGCGAGCAGCCGGCGGCGTCGGTGAACTGGGGCTACACCGGCGACGGGCTGCCGATCGGCGTGCAGCTCGTCGGCCAGCGCTTCGACGACCTGGGCACGCTGCGGCTCGCCCGCGCCGTGGAACTGCTGCGACCGGCGCAGAAGGCGTGGCCGACTCCCTGACTGAGGCGGCGATCGTCGCGGCGATACACTGCCGTGACCTTCGCAGGGAGACACCCGCATGACCTCGGATACCGATCGCATCGTCTCGCGCTTCGGCGCGCGCAGCACCGCGCTGGACGTCGTCGAGGGCATCGACCTGGGCGGACGGCATGCGCTGGTCACCGGTGCGGCCGGGGGCGTCGGCGCCGAGACCGTGCGTGCGCTCGCCGCGGCGGGCGCCGAGGTCACGCTCGCGGTGCGCCGCCGCGAGCAGGGCGAGGCACTCGCCGAGCGGCTGCGCGCCGAGCGACCCGGCCTGCGCCTGCAGGTCGCCACGCTCGACCTCGCGGACCCCGCCGGCGTGGCGCGCTTCGCGCGGGACTGGGTCGCCGCCGGCCGTCCGCTGCACCTGCTGGTCGCCAACGCGGCGATCATGGCCTGTCCGATGGCGCGCACGCCGCAGGGCTGGGAGTCGCAGTTCGCGACGAACCATCTCGGCCATTTCGCGCTCGTGCGCGGCCTGCTGCCCGCGTTGCGGGCGGCGGCGCCGGCCCGCGTGGTGGCGGTCAGCTCGATCGGCCACAAGCGCTCGGCCATCGTGTTCGACGACCTGCACTTCGAGCGCCGCCCGTACGACAAGTGGAGCGCGTACGGCCAGTCGAAGACCGCGAACGCGCTGATGGCGGTCGGGCTGCACCTGCGCCACGCCGGCGACGGGCTCACCGCGAACGCGCTGCATCCGGGCGGCATCATGACCGGCCTGCAGCAGCACCTGAGTCTCGACGAGCAGCGTGCGATGGGCTGGCTCGACGCCGACGACCGGCCGCTGTCGATCTTCAAGTCGGTCGAGCAGGGCGCCGCGACCAGCGTCTGGGCCGCGACCGCGCCCGAGCTCGAGGGGCGCGGCGGGCGCTACCTCGAGGACTGCAACGAGGGGCTGCCGGCGACGCCGGGCGACCGCATCTCGGGCTGGGCGCCGCATGCGCGCGACCCGGAGGCGGCGCAGCGGCTGTGGGAGGTGTCGGAGCGGCTGCTCGACGTCGCCTGAAGGGCGGCGGACGAGACGCCGGACGGGGGGCCGCGGCCGCGCAGTGAGCCGATCGGATCGTGCGGGCCGACCCATCGGATCCGGCCGGGTGATGCGCGGTGCTGGGAGGCGTTCATCGCGACCGTTCATCGTCGGGTATCCCCACACTGCCCGGGCCGAGACGGTGACTCCTGGTTTTCTGCTTCCCCTGTTCCTCGCGGTTCTGTTCCCGATCGGCGCCGGCGCGGCGACGCTGCTGACGCCGACGGCGGTCAACGCCGACATCGTCGATATCTCGACGTCGGGCCTGATCAGGCTCGATCTCGATTACCGCTACGACAACGACGATCCGATCGTGCTGCGCTACCGCATCGACGCGGCCGAGGCCGCCGCCGGTCAGATCGCGTTCAACGCGATCCTGCGCAACAACATGAGCTTCCACTTCTGGGAGGCGGCGGTCTGGCGGGCGGCGGGCTCCCCGGTGACCATCGGCGATCCGGCCGGCAGCGTGCGGGGCGGATCGATGCCGATCACGGTTCCGTATCACGGGCCGAGCGCGTCGGGCGGCTACTTCGACATCGACCACGCGGCCAATGGCGACACCGGCGAACCGGACATCGCCTACCTCGGCAACCCGCTCGGGGAGGTCGGCCGCGCGAACTTCACCCTGATGCTGAACGGGCTCCAGGCCGGCGACGAGTTCGACGTGGTGGTCGCGGTCCCGGAGCCAGGCGAGGTGGCATTCCTGCTCGCCGGCCTCGCTGCCGCGGCTGCGCGCATCCGTCGACGCGCGCCTCGCACACGCTGAGGGCGGGCCCGGCGTCGGGCGTTCGCCCGCGGCGCTCAGGCCGTCGGCCGTCGGCGGTACATGCCCCAGCCCTTCATCGACATCACCACCGTGCCGTCGGCCCGCAGCACGTCCCAGTGGAAGCGCAGCATGCCGCGGTCGGGCTTGGACTGCGAGGGGCGGGCCTCGAGCACGGTCGCACGCATGCTCAGCCGGTCGCCGGGGCGCACCGGTGCGATCCAGCGCAGCTCGTCGATGCCGGGCGAGCCCATGCTCGCCAGCGGCGAGATGTAGTGGTCGACCATCATGCGCATCGCGCAGGACGCGGTCATCCAGCCGCTGGCGATCAGCCCGCCGTAGATCGTGCCGCGCGCGGCCTCGGCGTCGATGTGGAAGGGCTGCGGGTCGTAGCGCGTCGCGAACTCGACCACCTCCTGCTCCGAGACCGGGTAGTCGCCGAACGCGGCGACCTCGCCGACCGGGTAGTCCTCGAAATAGCGCTGGGCGAAGGGGATCGGCGAGGCGGGTGCTGCGGCTGGGGGCAAGGCGGTTCTCCGGAGGAAGCCGACCTACAATAGCCGCGACCTCCGCACCGGGCAACGCTCGCCCTCCGATGCTCGATCCGAACTACATCCGCGACCGCATCCGAACCGTCCCCGACTGGCCGCAGCCGGGCGTCATGTTCCGCGACATCACGCCGCTGCTGCAGGATCCCAAGACGCTGCGCGTGCTGGTCGACCTGTTCGTGCACCGGTACATGGGGCGCGGGCTCGATCTCGTCGCGGGCATCGACGCGCGCGGCTTCATCCTCGGGTCGATCGTCGCCTACGAGCTGAACCTGGGCTTCGTGCCGATCCGCAAGAAGGGCAAGCTTCCGTTCACCACGGTCGAGGAGTCGTACGAGCTCGAGTACGGCAGCGCTGCGGTCGAGCTGCATGCCGACGCATGCGGCGCCGGCGATCGCGTGCTGCTGATCGACGACCTGATCGCCACCGGCGGCACGATGATGGCGGGCAAGAAGCTGATCGAGCGGCTCGGTGGCATCGTGGTCGAGGGCGCCGCGATCGTCGACCTGCCGGAGCTCGGCGGCTCGAAGCGGCTGCGCGACGCGGGGCTGGTGCTGCACACGCTCGTCGACTTCGACGGGCACTGATCGGGGATCGCATGGGCAGGATGACGTTCTGGTTCGAGTACGCGAGCACCTACACGTGGCTCTCGGTGTCGCGGTTGCCGAAGCTGGCCGAGGCTGCCGGTGTGCAGGTCGAATGGCGGCCCTTTCTGCTCGCGCCGATCCTCAAGCATCAGGTCGGCATGGAGCGCGGCCCGTTCCTCGGCCATGCCCCGAAGCTCAAGTACATGTGGCGCGACCTCGAGCGGCGCGCGGCGGTCCATGGCGTGCCGTACCGCAAGCCCTCGGTCTATCCGCCGAACACGCTGCTGACCGCGCGCGTCGGCACCCTGGCCTCGGCGCAGGGCTGGTCGGAGGCGTTCACGCGCGAGGTGTTCCGGCTGCACTGGACCGAGGACGTCGCGATCGGCACCGACGAGAACCTCAAGCGGGCGCTGGCCGCCCTCGACCGCGACCCCGAGCAGACGATCATCGCCGCCCAGTCGGACTCGACCAAGCAGCTGCTGCGCGCGATCACCGATGCGGCCGAGGCCTTGGGCGTGTTCGGCTCGCCCACCTTCACCATCGGCGACGAGCTGTTCTGGGGCGACGACCGGCTGGAGGACGCGCTGGCGTTCGCGGTCGCCCGGGCGCCCGGCAGCGGGGCGTCGGGCACGGGCAGCGCGGCGCCGGGCACGGCGGCTGCTCCGCCGGCGCCCTGAACGCAGGGCCTCGGCCCCCGGCCCCGCGTCGCAGCGGACCGACCGACACGCAGGCAGCGATGCGCATCGACAAGTGGCTCTGGGCCGCGCGCTTCTTCAAGACGCGCGGGCTCGCGCAGGACGCGATCGACGGCGCGCGGGTGCTCGTCGAGGACGAGCGCGTCAAGACCGCACGGACCCTTCGGGTCGGGGAGACGGTGACGGTGCGGGTCGGCGACGTGGTCCGGGTGGTGGTGGTGCGAGGCCTGTCCGAGCAGCGCGGGCCGGCGGCGGTCGCCCAGCAGCTCTACGAGGAGACCGCCGAGAGCCTGGTGGCGCGCGAGGCCGAGCGCGAGCGGCGCCGGCTGTTCGCCGAGCCCGCCCAGGCGATCGAGGGGCGTCCGACCAAGCGCGACCGGCGGGTGCTCGACCGGGCGAAGGGCGGGCCGTGAGCGCGGGGCGCCGCGGGTTCGTCCGGGCGGGCCTGGCGGCGGCCGCGCTCGGTACCGTGCCGGCCGTGCGGGCCGCGACCATCCCGCCGGCGCTGCTCGGCCCGCTGCGGGCCGGAGGCTGCGTGATCGCGCTGCGTCACGCGCAGACCGATCCCGGGATCGGCGACCCGCCGGACTTCCGGCTGGACGCCTGCGGCACGCAACGCAACCTGTCGCCGGCCGGTCGGGTCCAGGCCGAACGCTTCGGCGCGATGCTCCGGACGGCCGGCGTGACCCTCGGGCCGGTACGCAGCAGCCGGTGGTGCCGGTGCCTCGACACCGCGCGCCTGGCGGTCGGGCGGGTCGAGCCCTGGCCGGCGCTCGACTCGTTCTTCCAGGGTCGGGAGACGGAAGTCGTACAAACGGCTGCGGTACGTGAGTGGGCGCTGGCTTTCTCCGGGCCTGGCGCGGCGCTTCTGGTCACACATCAGGTGAACCTGAGCGCACTGACCGGCGAGTGGACCGGCATGGGTGAGGCGCTGGTGCTGCGGGCCGAGGCCGGCGTGTTGCATACGCTCGGGCGCTTCGCCGCCTGAGCGGTCGCGGCTGATGCATGCAACACGCGCCGGCCGCGCCGGCGGGCCCGGGCGGCCGGCCGCTCAGGCCTGGCCGCTGCGCTCGCGCTGGGTGTGCGGCTTGGGCAGGCGCAGCAGCACCTTCAGGCCACGGGGCTGCATGGTCATGCCCATCTGCTCGCCGACCGGGTCGCCGGTCGGCTCGAGCTCGAAGGACGCCAGCGTCGTGGCCAGGACCATCTTCGCCTCGAGCAGGGCGAGGTAGCGGCCCGGGCAGAACCGAGGCCCGCCGCCGAAGGGCATGAAGGCCCGGCGCCCGCCGCCGCCCACGCCGGGCGCGCTCTGCGAGCCCGCGCCGCTCGCGGCGGCCTCTCCCGCGAGCCAGCGCTGCGGCCGGAACGCCTCGGCGTCGGCGAAGTGCCGGGGGTCGGTCGCAGGCGGGCGCTTCAGGATGCAGACCAGCGTGCGCGGCGGGATCCGGGTCCCCACCAGCACCGTCTCTCGGACCGCGGTGAACATGTTCAGCGGCGCCACCGGCTTGAGCCGCAGCGCCTCCAGCACCACGCCCTCGATCAGCGGCAGCCCGCGCGTGCTGTCGAACTCGTGCAGCGCCACCGGCCGGGTACCGTCCTCGCGCTCGGCCGCCAGCGCCTCGATCGCCTCGGTCCGCGCGGCCCGCCGCACGTCGGGGTTCAGCGACAGCAGGTGCAGCGCCCAGGCGATGGTGTTCGCGGTGGTGTCCTCGCCGGCCAGCAGCAGCGTCATCACGTTGCCGCGGAGCTCGGCGTCCGACAGCTTCGCGTCCTCGTTGGCCGCCAGCAGCGCCTGCAGCAGGTTCTGCGGCGCCCGCCGCAGCTCGGGTCGGCGGGCCATCTCCGCGCGTGCGCTTGCGATGAAGCCCTGCACCGCCCGGCCGGCGACCGCCAGCGAACGCTCGATCTCGCGGTCGGTCCGGGTGCGGAACCAGCGCCAGGTCGGCCAGAGCGCGTTGATGCGCCGCGCGATGCCCGCGAAGATCCGGTCGAGGTGGGGCTGCAGGGGGTCGACGTCGTCGCGCGACAGGGTCGCGACGTCGGTGCCGAACGCGAGCGAGCAGGTCACGTCGACCGTGTAGCGGGTCAGGTCGGCCCTCAGGTCGACCGGCGCGCCCGCGGTCGCCGCCGCCAGCCAGCGGGCCTGCAGGCGCTCGGTCGCGGTCACCACGGTCGGGAAGAACCGGCGCAGATGGACCGGATCGAGGGCCCGCATGACCAGCGGCCGCTGTCGGCGCCAGTCGTCGCCCTCGGCCGAGAACAGGCCGTCGATGCCCATCTCGCGGAAGATCGGCCGCACCGCGAAATGCCGGCGGAAGTCGTGCGGCCGCTCGCGCAGCACCGACATCATCGCGTCGGCCTCGGAGATCACCACGACCGCCTGCGGCCCGAGCCGGAACCGGTAGATCGGGCCGTACTCGCGGGCCCATTGCTCGAGGATCAGGTGGGCCCGCGACGGGTCCCACCGGTGCAGCGAACCCAGCAGCGGCAGCCCGCGCGGACCCGGCAGCGCGCCGATCGCCCGGGCAGCGGTCGGCGGGGCGACGGACGGTGTGGGCGGAGGGGCTGGCGGTGTCATGGAGGTCGGCTCACCGGTTCCCATTGTGCAACGGGCGTCGACGGTTCGTCGGCGTCGTGGGAGGCAGGTTTCGGACCCGGTCGACCCACAGGGGTCGCGGCGATCGCGCAACGGGTCGGCCCGCTCATTGGGTCGCACGTGCCGCTCGTCCTGCCCGGGGCGGACGGCGCTCAAGGTGGTGTCGAGTATGGCCGAACTGTCTCTCTGAGGGCTGCGGTGGCTTGACGCACTGTGGTCTCCCCAGGGACGACGCTCCGCCGGTCCTGCACCGGTGGTTTGCCGACCGGACCAGGACCATGCGAGACCGCCGCACCGAAACGAGACTCGATCCGCCGCCCGGGCTGCCGCCCGTCCGCCTGCGCCCCTGCGCGGCGGCGGTGGTCGTCGCGCTCGGACTGTCGGTCGGCATCGACGCCCAGGCGCTCGATGCGGCCAGCGCCGCTGCGAACACACGCGCGGCGCCCCGGACCGCCCCAGTCCTCGTGGCGCAGGCACCCGGCAAGCAGCCCGGCGCGGCGCCCGCGCGCGCCGCTTCGCCCGCAGCTCCTGCGGCCCCTGCGGCCCCCGCGGCCCAGGAGGGCTCCGCGGTGATGCCGGCGGGCGTGGGCACCGCCTCGCCCCTGCCGACGCCCTCGGGCCCGTCTCCGCTCGCCATCCCCGATCCGGCCGCCCTCGTCGTGCCCACCCTCGCCGAGCTGGCCGGCCGCCCGGTGCTCGACCTGAAGGACGACCTCGGCGCCGCCTCCGCCTTCGACCGGTTCGGCACCGCCGACCTGACGACGACCGTCGAGCGAGCCCTGGCCGGCAGCTTCGACGTCGCCGCCACCGCATCCCGCACCCAGGCGCAGCGCGAGCTCGTCGACGTCGCCCGCGGCCCGCTGCTGCCCAAGCTCGACCTGCGCGCCAACACCGGTCGCGAGCTCTCGAAGCCGGGCTCGGTGCTCGACGATGCGACCGGCCTGCCGGTCTCGCGCTCGCTGCACAGCCGCGACGACACCGCGGTCGTCTTCCGCCAGGCGGTCTGGGACGGCCCGGCCGCGGGCGAGTTCGCCCGTCAGCGCGCGCTCTACCAGGCAGCGCTCGCCGGTCTCGGCTCGGCACGCGACCAGCTCGCGCTCGACGCCGCAACCGCGTACCTCGACCTCGTCCAGTACCGGCTCCAGCTCCAGTTCGCCCGCGACTACCGGATCGGGCTGGAACGCCTCTACGCGTTCGTCGAGCGCCGCTCCCAGGGCGGCGGCTCCAGTGCCGCCGAGGCCGAACGCGTCAAGGCGCGGGCGATCAATGCCCGCTCGACCGTCATCGAGGCGCAGGGCGCGCTCGAGTCGGCGCTGGTCAGCTACCGCCGTCTGGTGGGCGGCGTGCCCGAAGCCATCCGGACCGACGACAGCGGCGGCGTGCGCGATCTGCCCGGGGTCGACGGTGCGCTCGCCCGCGCCAAGCAGGGCAACCCCCAGCTCGTGCAGCTGCGCGAGACGCTGACCTCGATCGACGCCGAGGAGCGCGCCGCCACGGCGAAGCTCTATCCGAAGTTCGAGATCGAGGTGGGCAACTTCCGCACGACGAACGCCGGCGGCCGCCCGGGCACGACCGACGACACCCGGGCGATGTTCGTGATGAACTGGAACATCCTGACCGGCGGTGCGGACCTCGCGCTGCTGCGCTCGGTCAAGGCGCGCCAGGACGAGACGAAGTTCAGGATCCTCGACGTCGAGCGTCGTCTCGACGAGGCGCTGCGGGTCACCTACAACACCCTGGATGCGGTCACCCAGCGTGCGGGCGCGGTACGCGACGAGCTGATCGCCAACCAGCGCGTGGTCGCAGCCTTCGAGGAGCAGCTCGTCCTCGCGAACCGGCCGCTGCTCGACGTGCTCGACGCGCAGCAGCGCCTCTTCCAGAGCCGCGCCGAGCTGCTGCGCCTGACCGCGCTGCAGGCCAACCTGTCGCTGCAGGTGCGCCGCCAGCTCGGCGGACTGGCACCGGCCGGCCCCGGGTTCCGCGACGCGCCGCCGGCGCGCAGCGACGGCTACAACATTCCGACGCTGCCGGCGTCGGGCAGGCCGGGGCGCTGAATGGAAGGCGGCAAGGAAACGAACTACTGGCCGGGCTTCGTCGACGCCCTGGCGAACGTCGTCGTGACGATGGTGTTCGTGCTGGTGGTGTTCGTGATCGCGCTGCTGTACTTCGCGCAGAACAAGGCCAAGGAGGCGACGGCGACCGCGGTCGCCCAGGCCGAGGCCAAGGCGGCCCAGGCGGACGCGAAAGCCGCCGGTGCCGCAGCCGGTCCGCAGGCCGGCGGCGCGACGCCGGCGCA
>JAIYAG010000568.1 GCA_027489195.1 Burkholderiales bacterium
CCAGGCCCGCGCGGCTCAGCCGGCCGAGAACTGCCGGTAGGCCGCGGGGTCGAACCAGTCGCGCCAGCCCGCGAGGTACTGCTTGCCGGGGGTCGGCTCGGGCAGCGGCTCGCCGTGGTCGTCGGCGGTGAGCTCGAGCAGCACGCCCGACGGATCGAACACGAAGAGCTGGTACGGCCGCCCCGGGCGGCACTGCTCGCGCCAGTCCAGGCCCAGCCCGCGCACCCGCTCGCGCAGCGGCGCGAAGCCGGCGATGGTGAGCGACACGTGGTCGACCGCGGCGCCGCCCGAGGGCACGGTGCCCTCGCTGCCGGCGGCGGCCTGTCCGGCGTAGACATGGATGATCGCCGGCGAGCCGGCCACCGGCGCCCGGAGCCAGACGCCGGGGAACGCCATCTGCGGGCGGCCCGGGTCCTCGACCATGCCGAGCACGCGCGTGTAGAACGCACGGGTGGCATCGAGGTCGGCGGTGCGGATCGCGACGTGGAACAGGCCGAGTGCGCTCATGGCGGGCTCCCGAGGCTCAGGCGAAGCGGTAGGGGCCGCCGCGCTCGAGCGCCCGGCGGTAGGCCGGCCGCGCCTGCATCGCGCGGATCCAGCGGTCGAGGTCCGGGTAGCTGCCGCGCAGCCCGTAGACGCCCGCGATCTCGCCCACGAAGCTCATCTGCACGTCGGCCCCCGAGAACGCGTCGCCGACCATGAACGCGCGGCCCGCCAGCGAGCGGTCGACGTAGCCGAGATGGTTGGCGATCTCGCTGGTGATCCGCGGATGCAGCGGCGCGCCGGCCTCGCCCAGCCGCGACACGTACAGGTTCAGCATCAGCGGCAGCATCGCCGACCCCTCCGAGTAGTGCAGCCACTGCTGGTAGACGTCGTAGTCGGCCGAGGCCGGGTCCGGCTGCAGCCGGCCGCCGCCGTGCCGGCGCACGATGTAGTCGACGATCGCGCCCGACTCGATGACCGTGCGATCGCCGTCGGTGATCACCGGTGACTTGCCCAGCGGATGCACCGCGGCCAGCTCCGGGGGCGCCAGCCGGGTCTGGGCGTCGCGCTGGTAGGCCTTGATCTCGTAGGGCAGGCCGAGCTCCTCGAGGAGCCACAGCACGCGCTGCGAGCGCGAATCGTTCAGGTGGTGGACGACGATCATCGACACGGTCTCCTCGGGCACGCAGGCGGTTTCGGGCGATGATAGCCCCGAGCGCCCCGCGGCCACCGCACGCCCCATGAAGCACACCATCATCTGCGACATCGACGGCACGGTCTCCGACCCGTCCCACCGCCTGCATCACCTCCGCGGCTCCGGCCGCAAGGACTGGCCGGCCTTCTTCGCGGCCTGCGGCGGCGACGCGAACCACGACGACATCCACGAGATCCTGCAGGCCCTCTGCGGCCCGGGCCGTCGGGTCGTCTACGTGACCGGACGCCCCGAGGCCCAGCGCACCGCGACGCTCGACTGGCTCGTGCGCCACGGGTATCCGCAGGGGTCGCTGCACATGCGCGCCGACCGCGACTTCCGCGCCGACGACGTGGTCAAGGAGGAGATCCTGGACCGCGACCTGGCGCTCCTCCCGCGGGACGTGCTGTGCGTGCTCGACGACCGGGACCGGGTGGTCGGGATGTGGCGGCGGCGCGGCTTCCGGGTCCTGCAGGTGGCGAACGGTGACTTCTGAGCCGGATCGGGGCGCTCGCGCTCAACCCGGGCCCCTCCGGGCCGATACGAGGGGTACGCGCGCCCGCCCGAGCCCATGACGCCGAACCGCCGCAACTACTACCGGATCCTGCAGGTCCAGCCCGAAGCCCCGCCCGAGGTCATCAAGGCGAGCTGGCGCGCGCTGATGCACGCCGGCCGCGCCCACCCCGACCTGGGCGGCGACCCGGCGGCCGCGGCGCTGCTCAACGAGGCCTATGCGGTGCTCGGCGACTCCGAGCGCCGGCGCGACTACGACCGCAGCCTCGACCTGGCGCGGATGCGCAGCACGGCGCGCACCGGGTCCGCAGGCCCCGGCCCGCGCGGCCCCGTTCGCCGCATCGACCCCACGCAGTGGCGCAGCGAGCGCTGCTGCCCGATGTGCCATGCGCCCTTGCCGGCCGCGCTGCGGATCGACTCGCGCTGCGTGCGCTGCGACGCGCCGCTCGCCCCGGCCCCGGTGGCCTCGAGCGGCGAGCGGGAGCTGCTGGGCCGGCGCTCGGCCGTGCGGCGCCCGCGCACCGATGCGGCGGCGCTGCTCACCGACTGGCGGGGCGTCCCCATCGACGCCCGCCTGATCGACCTGTCGCTGGGCGGCGCCGGACTGTTCGCGGGCGCCGCGGTCTCGCCCGGCACCGCCGTGCGCGTGCTCACCGGCTCGATCGACGGCGTCGCGCGCGTGGTGGCCTGCCACCGCTCGCAGGCGCAGTGGCGCGTGCGCGTGCAGTGGCTCACGGCCCGCCCGCTCGCCGGCAAGGGGGTCTGGGTGCGGGCGAGCGCCTGAGGGGCGGCGCCGAACGCTCGCCGGCCCCGCCCGCTCACTGGATCGACAGCACCTCGACCTCGAAGCTCAGCGTGGCGTTCGGCGGGATCACGCCGGGCACGCCGCGCGCACCATAGGCGGTGGCCGCCGGGCAGGTCAGCCGGGCCTTGCCGCCGACCTTGACCTTCTGCATGCCTTCGGTCCAGCACGGGACCACCCGGTTCAGCGGGAAGCTCGCCGGCTGGCCGCGCTTGTACGAGCTGTCGAACTCGGAGCCGTTCTCGAGCGTGCCGCGGTAATGGACCGTGACCGTGTCGGTGGCCTTGGGGGCGCCGCCGCTGCCTTCCTTCAGGTGCTCGACCACGACGCCCGAGGGCAGCGTGTCCTTCTGCGGCGTGGCGGCTTGGGCGGCGGATGGGGTCTGCACGGCGACGGCCGCGGCGAGGGCGGCCAGGATGCGGTTCAGCGTGTTCACTCGGTCGGGTTCCTTCGGAGACGGAGCCCGAGAGTGTGCCATCGACCGCTCGCCACGCGCCGCGGGCAACGGGTCGCGGGCAGCGGGTCGCGGGCACGGCCCGATGCGCCTCAGGCGATCGGTCGCGCGAGGTAGACGGCCTCGCGTCCGACGATCGGCACGCGGGCGGGCATCAGCACCGCACAGTGCTCGGGCGCGCGGATCTCGTCCTCGCCGTCGGTGGCGATCAGCTCGCCGGCCTCGAAGGTCTCGAAGCCCACCAGCGGCCGCACGAACCGGAACGCCGGCGTGCGCACCATGCGCGTCTCCAGCAGCTCGAAGCGGCGCGGCGCCGGAGGCGACGCGGCCGGCTCGCGAGTGACGAGGCCGAAGTGCGCCAGGAAGTCGAGCGTCACCTCGACCGCGAGGTCGGCGGTGGCGCGCAGGAAGTGCTGGCCGCACTCGGCCACCAGCGCCGCGCCCGCACCCGAGCTCCCGTCGCCGTGGCGGCCATGCTCGATGATCGGCACGCCCGAGCCCAGACCGCGCGGCATCACCAGGTGTACCGACGGCCGGCCGAGCGCGAGCGCCACCGCCGCGTTGCGCTCGAACGCCCGATAGACCCAGAACGGTTCGACGGCCTGCGCGGTCGAGTGCAGGTCGAGCACGTGGTCGGCCACGGCCACGACCGGCCGGAGCGCGCGCGCGCGGCGAAGCTCCGGGCTGTCCTCGCCGCCGTCCAGCCACTCGGGCGACCAGATGCGGTTCAGGTTGTGGACGAGCTGCCGGCTCTCGAACGGCCGCGCCGCATCGAAGGACTCGTAGGCCGCGACGTTCGCGAACGACACCGTCAGCGTGCCGAGCTTCGGCCGCACGCCGGTGTCGAGCAGGTGCGTCGCCGCCACCATGCCGCAGAACTCGTTGCCATGGGTGAGCGCGTTGACGAGCACGTGCGGGCCGGGCCGCCCCGACTCGAAGCGGTGGACGTAGTCGACGCCGACGTTGCCGGTCCGGTAGGCGGACAGGTCGCGGGGCAGGACTTCGAGGACGGGGTCGGGCTGCATGAAGACCATCTTACGCGGTCAGCTCGAGCCGATACCCCAGCCCCCTGACGGTATGGATCAGGGCCGGCAAGCCGTCCCCGTCGATGCGCGCGCGCAGCCGCCGGATGTAGACGTCGACGATGTTCGTCAGCGGGTCTTCGCTGGTGCCCCACACGTTGGCCAGGATGCGCTCGCGGCTGAACAGCCGACCCGGCGCGCTCATCAGCAGCTCCAGCAGCGCCAGCTCCTTGGCCGTCAGCGGCAGCGCCCGGCCGCCGCGGCTGGCCTGCATGCGGTCGCGGTCGAGCTCCAGATCGCCCACCTGCAGCCGGCTGGCCGGGCGCGGGCGCATGTCGCGGCCGCGCCGACCCAGCGCCTCGAGCCTCGCCAGCAGCTCCTCGAACTCGAACGGCTTGACGAGGTAGTCGTCCGCCCCCGTGCGCAGCCCGGCGACGCGGTCCTCCAGCGAGCCCAGCGCCGTCAGCATCAGGATGGGCAGGCCCACGCCCGCGGCCCGCAGCGATTGGCACACCTCCAGGCCGTTCATGCCCGGCAGCATCAGGTCCAGCAGCAGCAAGGCGTCCTCGGCGTCGTGACCGCTGCCCCAGGCGTCCCGGGCGCAGGCGAGGGCCTCCGGGCCGGTGCGGGCCAGCTGGACGTGATAGCCCTCGGCCCGCAGGCCGCGCTCCAGGAAGGCGGCGATCCGGGCGTCGTCCTCGGCCACGATGACCTTCATGCTGGTCCTCCCGGCGCCAGCGGCAACGTGAGGATGGCCACCGTGCCGCCGGCCGGG
>JAIYAG010000584.1 GCA_027489195.1 Burkholderiales bacterium
GCGCTCGACGCGCTCGCCGACCTGCCGGTCGACCTGATCCGCGGCGACGGCAGCCGCGAGCCGGGCATCGCCCGGGGCATCGAGAACGACGGCTCGCTGCGGGTGGAGCGAGCCGACGGCTCGATCGACCGCGTCGCCTCGGGCGAGGTCAGCGTCCGGCGCCGGGGCTGAGGGCGGGGTAGGCGGCGGGGACCGGGCGTGGCGGCCCGTTCCGGATCGTCGCGTTCGAACGGCAGGACTGTTTCGGACGGTGTCGCGTGCCGGTGCGACCGAGCGCTGTGGCACGGGGCTTGCAGAGCCTGCCCGCCCCGACCGCCACTGCACCGCAGTGGTGCCAACACGCTTCACGCCCTGCCCGGAGGATCCATGTCCCTGCTTCCGCCCGTCTCGACGATCCGTCCCGCCGCCCGCAGCCTGCGCGCGCGCGCCGGCGGCCGCCTGGCCGCCCTGCTCGCCGTCGCCGCCCTGGTCTCCCCGCTGACCGCCCTGGCCCAGGGGACGCTGCGCATCGGCATGACCGCCGCCGACATCCCGCTGACCACCGGCCAGGCCGACCAGGGCGGCGAGGGCCAGCGCTTCATGGCCAACACCCTCTACGACCAGCTGGTCATGTGGGACCTGTCGAGCGCCGACAAGCCCTCCACGCTGGTGCCAGGCCTGGCACTCTCGTGGGCCGCCGATCCGAAGGACCGCAACAAGTGGACCTTCAAGCTGCGTCCTGGCGTGAAGTACCACGACGGCTCGACCTTCGACGCGGCCGCGGTGGTCTGGAACCTCGCGAAGCTGCTCGACGACAAGTCGCCGCAGTTCGACCCCAAGCAGGCCGCGCAGGGTCGCACCCGGATCCCCTCGATCGCCAGTTCGCGGGCCATCGACGCGACCACCGTCGAGATCGTCACCAAGGAGCCGGACGCGTTCCTGCCGTACCAGCTCGCGTGGATCCCGATGTCCTCGCCCGCCCACTTCGAGAAGCTGGGACGTGACTGGAACGCGTACGCCAAGACGCCGTCGGGCACCGGCCCGTGGAAGCTGGTCGCCTGGACGCCGCGCGAGCGGGCCGAGATGGTGCCCAACGCCGACTACTGGGACAAGGCGCGGGTACCGAAGCTCGAGAAGCTGGTGCTGGTGCCGCTGCCGGAGGCGAACACGCGCGTGGCCGCGCTGCGCTCGGGCCAGGTCGACTGGATCGAGGCGCCGCCGCCCGATGCGGTCGCGAGCCTGAAGGGCGCCGGCATGCAGATCGTCACCAACGCCTATCCGCACAGCTGGGTCTGGCACCTGTCGATGCTCGAGGGCTCGCCGTTCCGCGACCCCAAGGTGCGCGCCGCGGTCAACCTCGCGATCGACCGCGAGGGGTTGAACAAGTTCCTGGGCGGCATGTCGCTGCCCGCCAAGGGATTCATGCCGCCCGGACACGAGTGGTTCGGCAAGGCCACCCCGCTGCGCTTCGATCCGCCCGCCGCGAGGAAGCTGCTCGCCGACGCCGGCTACACCGCCGCCAAGCCGCTGACGATCAAGGTGCTGATCCCGTCGTCGGGCTCGGGGATGATGCAGCCGATCCCGATGAACGAGTTCATGCAGCAGAACCTGCGCGACGTCGGCGTCAAGGTCGACCTCGAAGTCATCGAGTGGAACTCGCTGCTCGGCGCGTGGCGCGGCGGCGCGAAGGACCCGGCCAATCGGGGTGCGGTCGCGCTGAACTACAGCTACTTCGTGCAGGACCCGTTCACCGCGTTCGTGCGGCACGTGAAGTCCGATCTGGTCTCGCCCAAGGGCACCAACTGGGGCTGGTACCAGGAGAAGGACATGGACGCGCTGCTGACCTCGGCGCAGAACGCGTTCGAGGCGCCGGCGCAGACGGCGGCGCTGCAGAAGCTGCACGAGAAGTTCGTCGAGGACCAGCTGTTCGTGATGGTCACGCACGACGTGAACGCGCGTGCGATGAGCCCGAAGGTCAAGGGCTTCGTGCAGGCGCAGAACTGGTTCCAGAACTTCTCGTCGATCACGATGACGAAGTGATCCCGGGGAGCGTGCGCGGCACGCTCCGCCCGTGATCCGGAAGGGCCCGTCGATCTCGCGATCGGCGGGCCTTTTTTGCATGCGTGTGCGTGTGTTCGTGCACTCGACGGTCGGCGCAGCCCGCCCCCGAGCGACGACGGGCTAGACCACGGTGGCATGCGAACCCTCTCACCCCAAAAAACTGCGGTGGGTAACGAATCGACCATCGCATGAACGGCGACAAGCGCACCCACGTCTTTCGGCGCCGCTGCCCTTCAGGCCGTCGGGCGCCTGCGCGAGACGGGGACCCCGGGGCGAAGCCCGGGGTGCGGGCCTCGGAGGAAGCGACGGCCTGAAGGGCAGCGGCGCCGCGCGCCAACCGATCACAACACCCGAAACGCCAGGATCGCCACGATCGTCGGCGGCAGCGCCGCCGCGAACAGCCCCAGCGGCGAGATCGCCCCGTCGTCGAAGTGCCCGCGCAGGATCGCGAACCCGGCCGGATTCGGCGCATTCGCGATCACCGTCAGGCCGCCGCCCGTCACCGCGCCCGCCACCAGCGCCTGCTTGAAGGGCTCGGACAGCCCCTCGACCTGCGAGCCCAGGTAGGTCAGCGCCGCGTTGTCGGTGATCGCTGTCAGCGCCGTCGCGCCGAAGTACACGGTCGTCTCGTTCATGCTGTGCAGCAGCGGCTCCAGCCACCACTGCTGCTGCCCGCCGAGCACCACCAGGCCCGCGAGGAAGAAGGCCACCAGCAGCCCCTCGCGCAGGATCAGCCGGTCCTGGAACTGCGGGTAGGCGGTGGCGATGCCCATGAACAGCAGCAGCAGCCCCATGAAGGCCGCAGGATGGTGCGCGAGCGCCACCACGCCGAACAGCAGCAGCGCATGCACCGCGCCCACCCAGAAGGGCACCGGCGCCCCGGCGACATCGACGTTGCGGGGCAGGCGGGCGAGTTCGCTGCGGAACAGCGCGGCGACCACCAGCGCGTTGACGCCGACCGCGATCGCCGCCTTCCAGCCGAAGTGGGTCAGCATGTACATCGAATCCCACCCCCACTTCGCGGCCACCATCAGCACCGGCGGCGCGGCGAACGAGGTCAGCGTGCCGCCGATCGACACGTTGACGAACAGCGCGCCGATCGTCGCGTACTTGAGCCGGTTCGACACGCCGGCCGCGAAGATCCGGTCGCGCAGCATCAGCGCGGCGAGCGTCATCGCCGCCGGCTCGGTGATCAGCGATCCGAGCAGCGGCACGACCGCCAGCGTCGTGAAGTAGAAGGTGTGCCCCATCGACTCCAGGAAGCGGGCGTCGCGGAACAGCTCGACGAAGTTCTGCAGGCCGACGAATTCCGGGCCGCCGCCGATCTTCCAGTCATGGCCGGACATGTAGAGCGTGAAC
>JAIYAG010000377.1 GCA_027489195.1 Burkholderiales bacterium
GCCCGGCCCCGCGGCCCGCACCCGCGGCCCGTCCTGCCGGCCGCCCGGCCGGCGGTGGCGGCGGTGCCGCGCGCCATGCCCGCTGACCGACACGATCCGGAGCCGACGATGAACGATCAGATTCTTCCGAAGCCGTCCCGGCCGCACGCCGCCGGCTGGCGCCGCGTCGCCGTCGCGGTGGTGCTGGGCGCCGCGGTGTCGCAGGCCTGGGCCGCGCCGCTGGCCGGCCAGCGCAGCTATGCCAGCCCGCAGGCCGCCGTCGAGGCGCTGTTCGACGCGGTGGTCTCGGGCGACCGCCGCGAGCTGCGCGCGCTCTTCGGCGCCGACACCCCCCGGATCGCGCCGATCCCGGACGACGCATCGATGGCCGCGGTGCGCGACACCTTCGTGCGCTCGTGGGCCGGCGGGCATGCGATCGAGCCGCAGGGCGAGGGCCGCGCCCGCCTGACGCTGGGCGAGGGCGCCTGGCCGTATCCGCTGCCGGTCGTGCGCGGTACCGACGGGCGCTGGTCCTGGGACACCCGGGCCGGCCTGCGCGAGATGGATGCGCGGCGCATCGGGCGCAACGAGATCGCGGCGATGGCTGCGCTCCACCTGTACGTCGACGCGCAGAACACCTACGCGCGGGTCGATCGCAACGGTGACGGCGTCGCCGAGTACGCGCGCCGCCTCGGCAGCACGCCCGGCAAGCGCGACGGCCTGTACTGGGCCACCGCGCCCGGCGAGCCACCGTCGCCGCTCGGCCTGGAGGCGCTCGAGACCGCCGAGGGCGCCACCCGCGGCACGCCGTTCCGCGGCTACCGGTTCCGTGCGCTGACCGCGCAGGGGTCCGCCGCACGCGGCGGCGCGATGGACTACCTGTCGGGCGGGCGCCTGCTGCGGGGCTTCGCCGCCATCGCGACCCCGGCCTCGTACGGACGCTCCGGCCTGCGGACCTTCGTGATCAACCACGACGGCCGGGTGTTCTCGCGGGACTTCGGGCCCTATACGCACACGCTCGCCGCGCGGGTGACCCGCTTCGATCCGGGCCCGGGCTGGAAGCGGGAAGACTGAGCGTCTAGCCGCGGGGCCCCGAGCGCCACTGGCGCGCGACGCGCCAGGCGGTCATCGCGAGCGAAGCCGTGCTCAGCCAGCGGGACAGCCGCTTGCGCCCCAGCAGCGGCAGCCCGACGCCGACCAGCGCGGCGGCGACCGTGCCGGCGCGGCGGCCCTTGCCGCTGCCGTCGCGCTCCATGCGGGGCGGCGTGACGCGCTCGCGCAGCTCGTGCACGAGGAGGGCGATCTGCAGCCGCTCGAGCTCGGAGCGCGAGACCAGCAGCGCCTTGCGCTGCGCCAGCTTCGAGGCGCGATCGTCGCCGCTCATCGCCGCCGCTTCCCGAAGCGCTCCATCAGCCACGCCCGATCACGGCCGAACTCGGCGAGGGTGGCGGCGAACGGCGTCTGCTCGCGGCGCGAGGCGATGGCGAGCCGCCAGCCGGCCACGCCGGTGACGCCGGCCCACAGCAGCGTGAGCAGCGCGAGCGTGATCCAGCCGAGGCGGTCCCAGAGCAGCGCCACCACCAGCGTGTTGGCCGCGAGCAGCGCGAAAGTGGCCGCGATCGCCATGACCAGCACCAGCACCAGGCGATCGCGCGCACGGTCGCGCTCCTCGGCGAACTCGAGCGCCGCGATCTGCACGCGCGTGTCGGCCGCGCTGGCGACCGAGGCGGCCAGCCGACCGAGCAGGTCGCGGATGCCGGCCGATCCGGCCGCGCCGTCCCCGGGGGGATCGGTCGCGTCGCCGGACGCGGGACCGGCGGAGGAGGCTCCGGTCTCGCCCATCGCCGCGCTCAGCGGCGGTTCATCAGCAGACCGACGACGAAGCCGACGATCGCGGCGATGCCGATCGCCTGCCACGGGTGGTCGTGCACGTAGTCGTCGGTGGCGCGGGCGGCGTTCTTGGCGCGATCCACCGCCTCGCCTTCGAGCTCCTGCAGGCGCAGCTTGGCGTGCAGCAGCTTGGTCTCGACCTGGGAGCGCAGATCGCGCGCCTTGTCGCCAGTCTCGGTCGCGGCGCGCGTCAGGATGTCCTGGGCTTCGGTCATCGCGGCTGCGAATTCGTCGGCGATCTTCGCGCGGGAGGACTCGGCGGGCGTGTTCATCATGGACTCCTTCGAGGGGGGGACGTCACATCGTCGACGCGGTCGATTATACGCACCGGGTCGGATGCCCCTTCGAGGAGACAGGAGAGGAGACAGGGCGCACGCGCGGCGACGGCCGCGCGCGGTCGGACTCAGGTCGGCTGGCCGCGCGCGATGCGCCCGACGACCTTGGCGACCGCGGTCTCCAGGCCTTCGGGGGGATGCACGAACTGCAGGCCGACGCGCAGCTCGCCGCCGTCGGCGAGGCGGCGCATCACGCCCGCGTGGATCACGCGCAGCGACATCGCCCACTCGCTGCCGTCGGGCAGCGTCATGCGGGCGCCCTCGAACACCTTGCCGGCCCAGAAGCGCTCGCGCGAGCCGCGCACGGTGACCGCGGCGCCCTGTACCGACAGGTCGTGCAGTGGCAGCGACACGAGCGCCGCATCGGATGCGTCGAGCGTGAGCGTGAGCGCCATCTGCTCGGGCACCTGCACGCGGAAGGTCTCGCGCTTCTGCACCCTGACCAGCCAGGCCGGCCGCTCGAGGCGCAGCAGCGGCCGCCCGTCGACCTGCCCGAGGCGCGCGACGCGGGCCTCGAAGCTCACCCGGCACTCCGGCAGCCGCAGCTCGATGGCCGCGACGCTGCCGGCCGCCAGCGCGCGCTCGATCACCGGCGCGCGCGGCGGATCGAGCACCGCCTCGCCGTCGTCGGCGATCGCGCGCAGCGGCGACAGGTACGTCTCCGGGCGGCCCGCGGCGCGTACCGAACACATCGCCCGCGACGCCAGCGATCGGCGCAGCAGGTCCATGACCTCCGCGCCGTCCTCGACGCGGAAGCGATCGTAGTCTTGGGCTTCCATGAATCGATGATGCCACACGGGTCCGCTGCGTCGACATCGCCGGAGAGCCGCATGGCGGGCGGATTCCGCCGTGCTTCGGCGCGCGCGCCGCGCAGGCTCGCGAGGGCGCTTCGCGGTCCGAGATGCGCCGCCCGACCGGCGCTTATCCGGGGCTCCGCGGGAGCGGTCGGGGCTCAAGATCGAGCGGGTAACGAATCCGTCCCGGTTCCCTGCCGATGCCCGCCCCGATCGCACCGCCCCGTCCCGCCGTCCCCGCCGCCCTGCGGCCCGAGGCCGAGCGCCATTGGCGCGCCGGCGTCGAGCACGCGCGCGCCGGCCGCTGGAAGGAGGCCGAGAAGGCGCACGCCCGCGCCGTCCGCGTCGCCCCGGGCGAGCCGGTCTACTGGGTCAACCTCGCTCAGGCACGGCGCAAGCTCGGCGACCTCGCCGGCGTGATCGAGGCGGCCGACCGCGCGCTCGCCGCCGACCCGCAGTTCGTGCTGGCCCGCCAGATGCGGGTCGCGGCGCGCATGGAGCGGCATCGCTACGAGGAACTGCTCGAGGACGCCGAACTCGTCGCCAGGCGTCCGGGAGCGGGCTACGAGGCCTGGCTCGACTACGGCGTCGCGCTCGACCGCAGCAACCGCCACGTCGCCGCGATCGGCGCGCTGATGTCGGCGCTGTCGTGCAAGCCCGATGGCTTCGACGCCTACATCACGCTGTGCAACGCCTTCGACCGGCTGCGGCTGCATGCCGAGGCCGTCGAGTCGCTGCGCACGGCGGTCGCGCTCAAGCCGGGCTGGGCGGCGGGTCTGGTCGGCATCGTCCACCACGCGCTGCACGGCTGCGACTGGCGCCGCCTCGACGAGGACATGGGGGTGCTGACCGCCCGCCTCGCCGAGCCCGAGTCGCTCGACGTCAACCCCTTCATGTTCCTGTCCGTGGGCACCGACGCCGCCACGCAGCGCCGCGTCTTCACGGAGCATGCACGCCTGCGCTACGGCCCGGTCGCAGCGCTGCCCGCGCCCGCCCCGCGCCCGGTCCCGCGCACCGGCCGCGTCCGGGTGGGCTACCTGTCGAACGACTTCCACACCCATGCCACCGCGCTGCTGCTGGTGCAGGCGCTCGAGCTGCACGACCGCGAACACATCGAGGTCCGGCTGTATTCGTACGGCCTGGACGACGGCACGCCGATGCGCCGGCGGCTCGAGGCGGCGGGCGATGCCTTCGTCGACATCGCCGGCCTGAGCGAGCAGGAGGCCGCGCAGCGCATCCGCGACGACGAGGTCGAGGTGCTCGTCGACCTCAAGGGCTACACGCTGCACGCCCGGACCTCGATCATGGCGATGCGCCCGGCGCCGGTGCAGGTCGCCTGGCTCGGTTTCCCCGGCACCAGCGGCGCGTCCTTCATCGACTACGCGATCGTCGACCCGATCGTGCTGCCGCCCGAGCGGGCCGACGAGTTCAGCGAGGCCCCGGCGTGGCTGCCCGACTGCTACCAGCCCAACGACCGGATGCGCGAGGTCGGCACCCCGCCCGGTCGCGCCGCCTGCGGGCTGCCCGAGGGCGCCTTCGTCTTCTGCGCGTTCAACCACACCTACAAGATCCGGCCCGACACCTTCGCGCTCTGGTGCCGGCTGCTGCGCGACGTGCCCGGCAGCGTGCTGTGGCTGCTCGCCTCGAACGCGCAGGCCGAGGAGAACCTGCTGCGCGAGGCCGCGGCGCTCGGCATCGACCCTTCGCGACTGGTCTTCGCGCAGGTCGCGCCGCCCGCCGAGCATCTGGCGCGCCTGACCCATGCCGACCTCTTCCTCGACACGCTGCCCATCAACGCGCACACCACCGCCAGCGATGCGCTGTGGTCGGGCGTGCCGGTGGTGACCTGCACCGGCACCGCCTTCGTCGGCCGGGTCGCGGCCAGCCTGCTGCACGCGGTCGGCCTGCCCGAGCTGGCGGTCGAGGAGATGGCCGCCTACGAGGCGCTGGCCCGCGACCTGGCGAGCGACCCCGCACGCCTGGCCGAGGTGCGCGAGCGGCTTCGCCAGGCGCGGGACACCGCGCCGCTCTTCGACAGCGCGCGGACCGCGCGCGAGCTCGATGCGCTCTACCTGCGGATGGCCGAGCGCTCGCGCGCGGGCCTGCCGCCCGCGGCCCTGCCGCCGCAGCGCGCCACGGGGGCGGCCACCGGCGAGGACACGGGGCGGTGAGGGCGCTGATCGGTCACACCGGGTTCATCGGGCGCAACCTCGCGCGCCAGCGGGCGTGGGACGCCTGCTTCAACCGGCAGGACATCGACGCGATCCGCGGCCGCAGCTTCGAGCTGGTGGTGTGCGCGGGGCTGCCGTCGGACCGCTGGCTCGCCAACGGCAATCCGGGCGGCGCCCGCAGCAACATGCTGAGCCTGGCCAATGCGCTGGCCGAGGTGCGCGCCGAGCGCTTCGTGCTGGTCTCCACCATCGACGTCTATCCGGTGCCGGTCGGCGTCGACGAGTCGACGGTCATCGAGCCGGCGCACAACCGCGCCTACGGCGAGCATCGGCTGGAGTTCGAGCGGATGGTCGCGGCGCGCTTCGCCGCCACCCATGTGCTGCGCCTGCCCGAGGCCTTCGGTCCCGACATGCGCCGCAACGTGCTGGACGACCTGATCCGGCGGCGTGACCTCGACGCGGTCGATCCGCGCGCCACGCACCAGTGGTACCCGGTCGCGCGGCTGGCCGACGACATCGACCGGGTGGTCCGCCTCGGGCTGCCGCAGGTGAACCTGTGCAGCGCGCCGGTGGACATCGCGCGGCTGCACC
>JAIYAG010000254.1 GCA_027489195.1 Burkholderiales bacterium
CCGGCGGCGAACTTCTTCACGTTCGCGACGATGGTCTGGTAGTCCGAGTGGCCGAAGGGGGTGTAGGACTCGTCGATGTCCTTCTCGGCGACGCCCTTCGACTTCAGGAAGGCGCGCAGGATCTTGTTGGTGGTGCGCGGGTACACGTAGTCGGTGCCCAGCAGGACCCAGCGCTTGGCATTGCCGCCGCCCTTGCCCATCAGGTACTCGACGGCCGGGATGGCCTGCTGGTTCGGCGCCGCGCCCGTGTAGAACACGTTCTTCGACAGCTCCTCGCCCTCGTACTGCACCGGGTAGAACAGCAGGCCGTTGAGCTCTTCGTAGACCGGCAGCACCGACTTGCGCGAGACCGAGGTCCAGCAGCCGAAGGTGGCGGCGACCTTGTCCTGCGACAGCAGCTGGCGAGCCTTCTCTGCGAACAGCGGCCAGTTCGAGGCCGGGTCGACGATCACCGCCTCGAGCGGACGGCCCATCACGCCACCCTTCGCGTTCATCTCCTCGATGGTCATGAGGACGGTGTTCTTGAGCGCGGTCTCGGAGATCGCCATCGTGCCCGACAGCGAGTGCAGCACGCCGACCTTGATCGGGGTCTTGTCCTGCGCGAACACCAGGTTCGAGGCGGTCAGCCCCGGAAGCGTGACGGCGGCGCCGGCGGTGGCGGCCTTGATGAAATCGCGACGTTGGGTCATCGGGGTCCTCTGTGAGCTGGGGGGTGTTCGGATCTGTCGATGGCGCGGTGCGGCCGCGCTCGGGGACAGGATTCGCAACAACCGTGCCACCGACGCGGATGGCAACTCGCACAGGAACGGTGCGTCGCGCGCACCGCAGGACCCTCGGACGGGCCGGTCAGCCCACGGGATGGTGGACGGTCACCAGCTTGGTGCCATCCGGGAAGGTCGCCTCGACCTGGATGTCCGGGATCATCTCCGGCACGCCGTCCATGACGTCCTCGCGCGTGAGCAGCGTGGTGCCGTAGTGCATCAGGTCGGCCACCGAGCGCCCGTCGCGCGCGCCCTCGAGCACCGCCGCGGTGATGTACGCGATCGTCTCGGGGTAGTTGAGCTTCAGGCCGCGGGCCCGCCGGCGCTCGGCGAGCAGTGCGGCGGTGAAGATCAGCAGCTTGTCCTTCTCTCGGGGCGACAGGTCCATCTGGGGTTCCGGTGGGTGCGGGCCGTCAGGTGGCCCAGATCCGTGGTGGCGCGCTCGCCGCGCCGAGGACGGCGGGACGCGCACGCGCCCACAGCGACTGCGCGACGCGCATCGCGACCTGCGAATCATCCGCGAGCAGGCGGGCAGCGAGCAAGCCCGGCGTGGGCCGGGTCGCGCCGGCCTCGAGCCGCGCGGCGCGCCCGTCCTCCGAGGTGCAGGCCTCGTCGAGCAGCGCGCGCCAGGCGTCGCGCAGGTCGTCGTCGATCACATCGGCGGGCGCTGCGGCCCACACGGTGCAGGCGACGGTGCGCCCGCCCCAGCCGAGCGGCGAGGCGAACAGCCGGTCGCCGGCCTCGGCGGCGGTGTGCTCGGCCCAGCGCGCGCCGCCCTCGACCGACAGCGACAGCCGCTGGTTGAGCGCGCCGGTGGCAAAGCGCTCGCCCATCGCCGCGCGCCCGAGCACCAGGCACTCCCAGCCGATCATCCGGGCGTCGGCGGCGAGCGTGAAGTCGATCGACTGCCGCACGCGCGCGCGGTCGTACACGATGGCGGGCTGCGGCAGCCACTCGAGCGCGCCGCCCGCCCCGACCGACACCCGGGTCTGCGCGACCGCGGCCTCGGCCGGGCTGCGGTACCACTTCTGCGCACCCGGCGTCGTGCACAGCACGCGTGCGCCGGCACCGAGCGCGACGTCGAGCTCGAGCCGGTCGCCGCCCACCAGGCCGCCCGGCGGATGCACGATCACCGCCTGGACGCGGCCGTCGGTCAGGGGCAGCGCCTTGATCAGCCGCAGCGGCCCCTCGTGCCGGTTGTGCACGAGGCGGGTCGTGCCGTCGCGCGCCTCGAAGCGCAGCGCCAGGCGCGCGAGCCAGCCGGCGGCGCGCGGCGCCGTCGTCACGGGAACGGCGGCCATCCGGTTCAGGCGCGGAAGATCTTGCCGGGATTCATGATCCCGTCGGGGTCGAGCGCGAGCTTGATCCGGCGCATCAGGTCGACCGCGTCGTCGCCCGCTTCCTCGACGAGGTAGCCGATCTTGTGCAGGCCGATGCCGTGCTCGCCGGTGCAGGTGCCGCCCATCGCGAGCGCGAGCCGCACGATCTCGTCGTTGAGCGCCTCGGCCAGCTCGATCTCGGCGGGGTTCTCCGGGTCGATCAGCAGGATGGCGTGGAAGTTGCCGTCGCCGACGTGCCCGACGATCGCGGTGGGGCACGGCGCGCGGTCGAGGATCGCGCGCGCGCCCTCGATCGACTCGGCCAGGCGGCTGATCGGCACGCAGGTGTCGGTGGTCACGGCGCGGCAGCCCGGGCGGATCTGCAGCGCGGCGAAGTAGGCGTTGTGGCGCGCGTTCCAGAGGCGGGTGCGGTCCTCGGGGCGGTCGGCCCACTCGAAGTCGAGGCCGCCGTGCGAGCGCGACACCTCCTGCACCGTCTCGGCCTGCTCGCGGGCCGAGGCCGTCGAGCCGTGGAACTCGAAGAACACCGTCGGCGCCTCGGGCAGCGTCGTCTTCGAGTGCGCGTTGATCGCGCGGATCATCACGTCGTCGACGAAGTCGCAGCGCGCCACCGGCACGCCGAGCTGGATCGTCTCGATCACCGCGGCCACCGCGTCGGCGAGCGTGGGGAAGTGGCAGACCGCGGCCGTCATCGCCTCGGGCACCGGGTACAGCCGCAGGGTCACCTCGGTGACGATGCCGAGCGTGCCCTCGGAGCCGACGAAGAGCCGGGTGAGGTCGTAGCCGGCCGAGGACTTGCGGGCCCGCGTGCCGGTGCGGATCACCTTGCCCTCGGCGGTGACGACCGTCAGCGCGAGCACGTTCTCGCGCATCGTGCCGTAGCGGACCGTGGTGGTGCCGGAGGCGCGCGTCGCGGCCATGCCGCCGAGCGACGCGTCGGCGCCTGGGTCGACCGGGAAGAAGAGCCCGGTGTCCTTGATCTCGGCGTTGAGCTGCTTGCGGGTGACGCCGGCCTGCACCGTGCACAGCAGGTCCTCGCCGGCGATCTCGAGCACGCGGTTCATGCGCGAGACGTCGATCGTGAGCCCCCCCTGCACCGCGAGCAGGTGACCCTCGAGCGAGGAACCGACCCCGAACGGGATGATCGGGAACCGGTGCTCGCGGCAGGCGAGCACCGCCTCGACCACGTCCTCGGTCGACTCTGCGAACACCACCGCGTCGGGCGGCGTGACCGGGAACGGCGACTCGTCGCGGCCATGGTGCTCGCGCACCGCCAGCGCGGTGCTGAAGCGGTCGCCGAAGCGGGCGCGCAGGCGTTCCGCGAGGGCATCGGGCAGCGGGCGCTTGAGGGCGGAGGTGAGGGCGTAGGGATGGTTCATGGCGGATGCGGTCGTGGAGCCCGAGTCCGTGGATGATACGCGCGGGACTGGCTCCGGCAGTGCCTCGCGAATCGACCGGAATCGGATCGAGGCACGCCGCGCGGTGGCGGCTCGGACAGCGCCGGGTCGCGCGCTGGACCTCGACCGTGGGACGGGGTAGAACCGAGGCCATGACGCCCGACCTCGACGCGACCCTCGTGCGCATCGCCGCCGAGGCGATGCCGTTCTACCGGATCCCCGGCCTCGCGATCGCCGTTGTGCGCGACGGCGAGGTCGTGCTGCGGCGCGGCTTCGGCGTGCGCGACGTCGCGACCGGCGAGCCGGTCACGCCGGCCACCCGCTTTGCCGCCTGCTCGCTCACCAAGGCGTTCACCGCGGCCGCGCTCGGCCTGTGGGTCGACTCGGGCCATGTCCGCTGGGACACGCGTGTGCGCGACGTGCTGCCCGAGTTCGGGCTCGCGGACCCGGTCGCGGCCGAGCGCTGCACGCTGCGCGACCTGCTGCTCCACCTCAGCGGCCTCGGCCGACACGACTTCGTCTGGACGGCGGGCGACCGCGATCCGGCGGCGGTGCTCGCCGCCTTGCCGCATCTGCCGCCGGTCCGCGAGTTTCGCGACGGGTGCGCGTACAGCAACCTCGGCTACCTGGTCGCCGGGCTCGTCGTCGAGCGGCTCGCCGGGCGGCCGTGGGTGGACGAAGTCGCCGACCGGCTGCTCGGGCCCTCGGGCATGACGAGCGCAGGCTTCGCGTTCGACCGCCCGGGCGACGACGCATGGCCGCACGTCGTCGTCGACGAGGCGCCGGTGCGCGCCCGGCGCGAGCCGATCGCCGCGGCGCCCGCAGGCGGACTCGTCGCATCGGTGGACGACCTCGCGCGTTGGGCGGTCGCGCTGCTCGAGGCCGAGCGGGCCGGCGATACGGCGGTAGTGCCCGCAGCGGTGGTGCAGGCGATGACGAGGCCACACGTGTACGCCGAACCGCCGTTGCATCCCGAGTTCGGCGACGCGCTGCACAACGGCCTCGGCCTGTGGCGCAACGGCTACCGCGGGGCGCGGCAGTGGCTGCACACCGGCTCGTGGGTCGGCTGGAGCACGATCCTCGCGATGCTGCCCGACCACCGGACGGGCGTCGTGGTGCTGAGCAACCGGAACGCGTCGCCGGTGCCGGCCATGCTCGCCTACGCGGTCCACGACGCGGTGCTCGGCCTTGAGCCGATCGACTGGTTCGGGCGGATCGCACCGCTGCGCGAGCAGGCGCTGGCGGCCGCGCGGGACGAGGCCGCGGCGCGGGACGCCGAGGACGCGGCGGGGGCGCCCACTGCACGCCACCTGCACGACTACGCGGGCGCCTATCGGCACGCCGGATACGGGACGATGCAGGTGGCCGTCGACGGCGATGGGCTCGCCTGGTCGTTCGCCCGCTGGTCCGAGCGCCTGCGACCGGCGGGCGCCGACGCGTTCCGGCTGCCCGGGTACGCGGACCGGCCCTTCCCGGACCACCGGATCCTGTCCTTCGCCGCCGACGACGCGGGCCGGATCGACCGGGTCGAGGTCGCATTCGAGCCGGACCTGCCGGCGGCGGTGTTCGTCCGCGTCGACCGGAGCTGACGACACCCAGCGCCGTAGGCGACCGCGACGCGACCTGCAGGCCGCGCCGCCGTCAGAACCGCGTGCCGCCGAACCCCGCCGCGGCCAGCGTCGCCAGCACCTCGGCGACATGCGCCTCGCCGCGCGTCTGCACCACCACCTCGACCGCGGCCAGCTCGGCCGACAGCGCGCCGAAGATCCGCTGGTGCTGGATCTCCTCGACGTTGGCGCCGGCCGCAGCGAGCGCGGCCGTCATCGCGGCGAGCGCGCCCGGCCGGTCGCGCACCTCGATGCGCAGGCGCGCGAGCCGTCCGCTGCGGACCATCTCGCGGCGCACGATCGCCGCCAGCAGCAGCGGATCGATGTTGCCGCCGCACAGCACCAGGCCGACGCGCCGCCCGGCGAAGCGCGCGCGATGCACGAGCAGCGCCGCGAGCCCGGCGGCGTCCGCCCCTTCGACGACGGTCTTCTCGATCTCGAGGAGGGTGACGATCGCATGCTCGATGTCGCCCTCGCCGACCAGCAGCACGTCGGCCACGTGCTCGCGCACCAGTCGTGTGGTGATCTCGCCCGGCAGTCCGACCGCGATGCCCTCGGCGATGGTGCCGGTGCCCTGCGGGTGGCGCGTGCCGTGAAAGGCGTCGTGCATCGCCGGATAGCGCTCGGTCTGCACGCCGATCACCTCGATGTCCGGACGGCGCGCCCGCGCCGCGACCGCGATGCCCGAGATCAGGCCGCCGCCGCCGACCGCGATCACCAGCGTGTCGAGCGAGGGCACCTCGTCGAGCATCTCGAGGGCGATCATGCCCTGGCCGGCGATCACCTGCGGGTCGTCGTACGGATGGACGAAGACCAGCCCCTCCTCGCGGGCGATCTCGAGCCCGCGGGCCCGCGCGTCGTCGAAGGTGTCGCCCTGGAGCACGATGCGCGGGCCGAACGCGCGCGTCGCCTCGACCTTCACCGAGGGCGTGAAGCGGGGCATGACGATGGTGGCCGGGATGCCCAGCCGGCGCGCGTGCAGCGCCACGCCCTGCGCGTGGTTGCCGGCAGACACCGCGAGCACGCCACGGGCGCGCTCGGCCTCGGTGAGTTGCGCGAGCCGGTTGAGCGCGCCGCGTTCCTTGAAGGACGCGGTGAACTGCAGGTTCTCGAACTTGAGCCAGACCTCGCAGCCGGCGATCGCCGACAGCGTCTCGCTGTGCAGGCACGGGGTGCGCACGACACGCCCGGCGAGCCGCGCCGCGGCCCGCCCGATGTCCTCAGGGGTGACGGTCTGGTCCATCGGTGCAGCATAGCAGCGGGCCCTGCCGCGACGATGCCGGCGCCGTCGCCCGGCATCGGGCAGTGACCCGCGTGCGGCAGGACATGGGCGACCGCGTCCAGATGGGCGCCTTCGCGTCGTGCAGTCCCCTGCCCTGGGCGCCTGCCGACCTTCCCGGGCCGTGTTCGGGCGCCTGGAATGCCTATCCGCCCCGCAGCGGTGGCAAGATCACGACTCCGACACCCCGGAGACGCCCATGCGTTCCGTTCTCGCGCTCCTCGTCGCGGCCGGCATCGGCGCGCCCGTGCACGCCCAGGAGGTCCCGGTGTGTCCCTTCAAGCCCTCCGAGCTCGACGCCGCGCTCGGCGGGAAGTTCGAGGAGGGCAAGCCGGGCATGGCCTACGGCGCCTCGGGCATCGACGTGCGCTCGTGCCAGTACGCGAGCCGACTCTGGTCCCTGCGGGTGGGCACGCAGGTCTACAAGAACGCGCCCGACGCGAAGAAGTTCGGCATGGGGCTCGCCGGCAAGCTGGTGCCGGTGGCGGGCGACCCCGACGGCGCCGTGTTCCAGGAAGGCCAGGGGGACAACACCTCGCCGACGGTCTGGTACGAGCGACGCGGCACGGTGGTGGAGTTGCGCGTCGTCGGCATCTGGTACACCGATCCGTCCAAGCGCCAGGCCGAGATGGAGGCGCTGCGCGCCAAGCTGCAGAAGCTGCGTCGCGTGCCGTGATGCCACGCGAGTGAGCGGCGCGGTCGCCGACCGATCGAACCCGGCCGGCGTGCCGGCGCGGAACCGGCGGAGCATGAAGGGCATGTGGGCGTCTCGGTCACGCCGTCTCGGTGCGCTCCTGTTCGCGCTGGCTTTCGCGCCCTGTGCTGGCGCCTCGCCGGCCGGCGGGCCGACCACCGTCGAGGTGACGCTTGCCGAGCGAACGGTCCGGGTCGACGTGTACCGACCCGCCGACATGCCTCGCGGCGCCGTGATCCTGTCGCACGGCTTCACGCGCAGCCGCGCGACGCTCGGCGGCCATGCGGCGGCGATCGCCGAGGCCGGCGCGATCGCGCTCACGCCCGACATGCCCTACACCTTCGACTTCCGGCGCAACGCGCGTGGGCTGTCCGAGCTCGTCGCGACGCTGCGCGCGGGCGGCACCTTCGGCGCACCGGTGCAGCGGGTCGTGC
>JAIYAG010000229.1 GCA_027489195.1 Burkholderiales bacterium
ATGACGCCCGCAGGCCGTCGGTTCGGGCGCGCGCGGGCGTCCCTGTGCGGTGCCGCCGCCGGTAGCGGTGTGCGCTACGGCCTGGCGGGCGAAGCCTTCCGGGTGCGTCGCATCGATGCCGCCAGCCACAGCGCCGCCACCGCCGCGATCACCCCGCTCGCCCCGAACGCCGCCGGCGCGCCGAACCGCTCCCAGGTCCAGCCGAAGCCGGCCGACGCCGGCACCAGCGCCAGGCCGGTGACCAGGTGGAACCAGCCGAAGGCCGTGCCCAGGCGCTGCGTCGGCACCAGGTCGGCGACCATCGCCTTCTCCACGCCCTCGGTGAGCGCGAGCACCACGCCGTAGAAGGCGAGCAGCGCGGCGATGCCGGCCAGCGTGTCGACGCGCGACCCGACCACGCCGAACACCACCGCGTACAGCAGCCAGCCGCCGCAGATCAGCCACAGTCGCGGCACGCGGTCCGACAGCGAGGACAGCGGCGTGCTGAGCAGCATCGCGATCGTCGACTGCACCGCCCACAGCAGCGGGATGCTGGCCGCGGGCACCCCGAGCTGCGCGGCGCGCAGCAGGAGGAACATGTTCGAGGCCTGCGACAGCGTGTAGAGCGCGACGATCGCGAGGTAGGTGCGGAAGGCCGGCGGCAGGGTGGCGAGCGACCAGTCGATGCGCTCGGTGGCGGCCAGCGCGCCGGGCGGCTCGCGGACCATCAGCGCGAGCGCCACGCAGGCGATGCCGGGCACCAGCGTCCACAGGAAGATCTCGCGCAGGCCCATGCCACCCGCCAGCAGCGCCGCGGCCACCAGGGGGCCGACGACCGCCCCGGCATGGTCCATCGAGCGATGCACGCCGAAGGCCAGCCCGCGGCGCGAGGGCTCGACCGAGCGCGCGAGCAGCGCGTCGCGCGGGGCCGAGCGCAGGCCCTTGCCGATGCGGTCGGCGATCCGCAGCACGCCGAGTGTCCAGGCGGTGGTCGCGAAGGCGATCGCGGGGCGGGCGAGCGCCGGCAGGCCGTAGCCCGCGAGGATCCAGCCCTTGGCGCGCGGGAAGCGGTCGTACAGCGCGCCCGAGACCAGCTTCAGCAGCGCCGCGGTGGCGTTGGCCAGCCCCTCGATGATGCCGAGCGCGCGCGGCCCGGCGCCCAGCACCTGCGCCACGAACAGCGGCACCAGCGGATAGACCAGGTCGGAGGCGGCGTCGTTCAGGAAGCTGATGGCGCCGAGCATCCAGACGGTTGCCGGCAGGCCGCGGATCACCAGTCGGTGTCCTTGCCGGCGCGGCGCGCGGCGGCGATGTCCTCGGCGTCGTCGGCGAGCAGCCGCTCGAGCTGCGCGCGGCTGGACCTGGCGAGCGCCTTGAGCGCCTCGACATCGCCCTGCGCGGCCATCTGTTCGGCGAACTGGGCCTCGTCGTGCTGGCGGAAGCGGTGCACGATGCTGCGGGCCTGGAAGGCGCCGTGGCCGAGCGCGCGCAGCGCGAGCTCGGCGGTCTCGAGCGCCGAGCCGAAGGTCTCGCGGACCGCCGGCACACCGAGCCCGGTCAGCGCGTAGGCATCGACGCGGCCGCGGGCCCGGGCGATCAGCGCGAGCTGCGGGTAGTGCGCGCGGCAGTGCTCGACGGTGCGTCGCACCGTCTCCGGGTCGTCGATCGCCAGCCCCAGCAGCCGGGCCTCGGCCGCGCCCGCCGAGGCCAGCACGTCCGGCCGGCTCGCGTCGCCGTAGAAGCCGCGGAACGCGAAGCGGCGCATCAGGTCGATCTGGTTCGGATCGTGGTCGATCACCGTCACCGTCATCCCGCGTCCGAGCAGCAGTCGCGCGACGATCTGGCCGAAGCGCCCGGCACCCGCGACGATCACCGCGTTGCGCTCGTCGATCGTGTCGAACGCGCGTGCGCCGGCGGTGGTGAAGCGGGGCGCGACCAGCCGCTCGTAGGCCAGCATCAGCAACGGCGTCGACAGCATCGACAGCGCGACCGCGGCGGTGAGCAGCGCCGCCTCGCGCGCCGGCAGCAGTCCGAAGCCCTGGGCCGAGGCGAGCAGCAGGAACGCGAACTCGCCGACGTGCGACAGCACGATCGCGAACACCCAGCGGTCGGGCGTGCTCAGCCTGAACACCCGCGCGAGCACCGCGAGCACCACCGCCTTGACCGCGACCGCCGCCAGCGCGAGCAGCACCACGAGCCCGGGCTGCGAGAGCACGACGCCGAAGTCGATCCCCATGCCGACGGCCATGAAGAACAGGCCGAGCAGCAGCCCCTTGAACGGCTCGATGTCGACCTCGAGCTCCATCCGGTACTCGGAGTCGGCCAGCAGCACGCCGGCGATGAACGCCCCCAGCGCCATCGACAGCCCGACCGACTGCGTGAGCCAGGCACTGCCCACCACAAGCAGCAGCGCGAGCGCGACGAAGATCTCGCGGGCGCCGACGTTGGCGGCGATCCGCAGCGCCGGGCGCAGCAGCAGGCGGCCGCCCAGCACCATGGTGGCGATCAGGCCGAGCGCGATGCCCGCCTCGCGCCAGCCGAAGGGCTCGCCCTGCGCGCCGCCGGCCGGCGCGAGCACGCTCAGCAGCAGCAGCATCGGGATCACCGCGAGGTCCTGGAACAGCGAGACCGCGAACGCCGACTGGCCCGGTGCGGTCTTGACCATGCCGCGCTCGGCGAGCACCTGCAGCGCGATCGCGGTCGAGGACATCGTGCAGGCAATGCCGAGCACCACGCCCTGGTGCCAGTCCATGCCGAGCGCGACCGCGAGGCCGGTGACCGCGGCGGTCGTGACCACCACCTGCAGCAGCCCCAGACCGAAGATCGCCCGGCGCAGCGCCCACAGGCGCTTGGGCTCGAGCTCGAGGCCGACCAGGAACAGCAGCATCACGACGCCGCGCTCGGAGACCTGCGTGACCAGGGCGAAGTCGGTGACCAGCCCCAGCCCCCACGGGCCGATCGCCACGCCCGCGAACAGGTAGCCCAGCACCGTGCCCAGTCCGATGCGCTTGAACAGCGGGACCATGACCAGTGCCGCCGCCAGGTAGACCAGCGCGGGCAGCAGGAAGCTGGCGCCGTGCACCTCAGGCCCCCGGGCGCCGCGCGAGCGCGGCGAGGAAGGCGCGATAGCGGTCGCAGGCGGCAGCGAGGCCGGCGTCGTCGAGCTTCTCGGCCTCGTGCACGGTGAACGGCGCCAGCCAGCGCATGCCGCACAGCCGCGCCGACTGCAGCCACGGCTTGACGTAGTCGTCGAGCGGAAAGAGGTTGGCGCGCCCGGTCGGCTCGTCGGCGGCATCGATCCGGTGGCTGTAGGCCTGGGCCGAGCCGGCGGTGGTCAGCGCATGGGTCCAGGTCTTGCCGACCGTGGCGGACGCGTCCCGCCCGTAGGCCCAGCCTTCCTCGAGCACGGTGTCCCACCACTGCTTGAGGAGCGGCGGCGCCGAGTACCAGTACATCGGGTGCTGGAAGACGAGGGTGTCGTGCGCCTCGACCCGGGCCTGCTCGCGGCGCACGTCGACGAAGAAGTGCGGGTAGGCCTCGTACAGGTCGTGCACCGTCACGCCCGGCACCGACTTCGCGGCCTCGGCGAGGGCGGCGTTGACGCGCGAGGGCGGCGTGTTCGGATGGGCGTGGAGGACGAGGACCGACATGGCACGTGGCAGTCGTCACCATTCTACGGGGCGCGGATCGCGCTCGTTGTTCCGCCGTGACTTCCATCAACCGGGGGCCGCCGGGGGTATGGCACTTTTGCGTTCCGCGCCGGGAATGGCGCGGGTGTCGCCCGGCACCGCGGGTGTAAACTCAAAGGTTCCTCCCTGAAAACCGTTGCATGGCTACACCTGTGACGACGACCGACGAGGCGACGCTGCCCTGCTCGACGCCCGCCTACCCGGCGGACGCCACCGCGGACTGCGCCGGACCGGCCCTGCTTGAGCGATCGATCTCGCTCGCGGCCCCTGAACGCGACGCGGCCCGTGCGCGCCGTCCCCAGCGCCCGGCGCGCGGAACGATTTCTTACCTTCGGAGCATCACGACATGAACCATCCGTACGTCGCCCCGGCCGTGCAGGCCGGCGTGGCCGCCCCGGACTACGTCAGGCACACGGGCCTGGTCCAATGGGTCGCCTCCATCGCCGCGCTCACCCGACCGGACCGCATCGTCTGGGCCGACGGTTCGCAGCAGGAATACGACCGGCTGTGTGACGAGATGGTCGCCGCCGGGACGCTCAGGCGCCTGAATCCGGCCAAGCGCCCGGATTCGTTCCTCGCCTGGTCGGACCCGACCGACGTGGCGCGCGTCGAGGACCGTACCTACATCTGCTCGAAGCGCAAGGCAGACGCCGGCCCGACGAACAACTGGGCCGCGCCGGCCGAGATGCGCGAGACGCTGCGCCCGCTGTTCGACGGCTGCATGCGCGGCCGCACGATGTACGTGATCCCGTTCTCGATGGGCCCGATCGGCTCGCCGATCGCGCACATCGGCATCGAGATCACCGACAGCCCGTACGTGGTGGTGAGCATGCGCACGATGACGCGCATGGGCCGCGAGGTGTTCGACGTGCTGGGCGAGGACGGCGGCTACGTGCCCTGCGTGCACACCGTCGGCGCGCCGCTCGAGGCCGGCCAGAAGGACGTGGCCTGGCCGTGCAACAAGACCAAGTACATCGTCCACTACCCCGAGACCCGCGAGATCTGGTCGTACGGCTCGGGCTACGGCGGCAACGCGCTGCTCGGCAAGAAGTGCTTCGCGCTGCGCATCGCCTCGAACATGGGCCGCCAGGACGTCGCCGCCGGCGGCATCGGCTGGCTGGCCGAGCACATGCTCATCCTCGGCGTGACCTCGCCCGAGGGCCGCAAGTACCACGTCGCGGCGGCCTTCCCGTCGGCCTGCGGCAAG
>JAIYAG010000498.1 GCA_027489195.1 Burkholderiales bacterium
CAGGACATGACGGTGTCGGTCGACATCGAGGTGGCGCGCCGGCCGCAGGTGCTGATCGTGCCGACGGCCGCCGTGCACGACGCGGACGGTGCCGCGCCGTGGGTGCTGCGGGTGGAAGGCCGGCGCGCCGTGCGCCGTGCCGTGCGCCTGGGCCTGCGCAGCGGCGGCCTGGCCGAGGTCACCGAAGGGCTGAGCGAGCGGGACGTCGTCGTCACGGCGCCGCCCACGCTGGCGCCGGGTGCGCGGATCCGCAAGGCACCCGCGTCACCGTCCGCGCCGCCGTCCGCGCCGCGCTGACTCGAAGGCCCTGCCGATATGTTCTCCCGCCGCCTGCCGTTCGAATGGATCGTGGCCCTGCGCTTCCTGCGCGAGGGGCGCCTGCAGACCGTGTTCATCGTCTTCGGCGTCGCCGTCGGCGTCGCGGTCATCGTCTTCATGTCGGCCCTGATGGCGGGCCTGCAATCGAACTTCATCCGTCGGGTGCTGTCATCCTCGGCCCATATCGAGCTGCTGCCGCCCAGGCAGGTGTCGCGAGCCCTGCGCCAGGGGGCCGAGGCGGAAGAGGGCGAGCTCGAGGCGGCGATCGTGCAGGCGCCGCTGCAGCGCCTGAAATCCATCGACCAGTGGCAGGCCATGGCAGCGCAGATCCGGGCGATGCCGCAGGTGCGGGTGGTGGCGCCGATCGCCACCGGCTCGGCGCTGGCGGTGCGCGGCAGCGCCAACCGCGCCATCACGCTGTCGGGCATCGCGCCGGAGCTGTACTTCCGCATCGTGAACCTGCCCGACAAGGTGGTGCGCGGCAACACGCGCCTGCTGGGCAGCGACATCCTGATCGGCACCGAACTGGCCCGGGACCTCGGCGTCGACGTCGGCGACAAGCTGCGGATCAGTGCCGGCAGCGGTGCCGGCGTGGTGTCCACCACGCTGTCGATCTGCGGCGTGTTCGACCTCGGCAACAAGGGCGCCAACCAGCGCAGCACCTTCGTCGCGCTGCGCACCGCGCAGAGCCTGCTGGGCCTGCCGGGTGGCGTCAGCGCGCTGCAGGTGACGGTCGACGACGTGTACGCGGCCGAGACCGTCGCGCAGGCGATCACCGCGGCCACGGGCATCGAGGCCGACAGCTGGATCACCACCAATGCCCAGTTCTTCACCGCCGTCAGCGCGCAGACCACGGCCAACACCGCCATCCGCTTCTTCGTCGGCCTGTCGGTGGCGTTCGGTATCGCCAGCGTGCTGGCCGTCGTGGTGGTGCAGCGCTCGCGCGAGATCGGCATCCTGCGTGCGATGGGCATCTCGCGCGCCCAGATCCTCAGGCTGTTCCTGCTGCAGGGGGGGCTGCTCGCGCTGAGCGGCGCCGTGCTGGGCAGCGGGATCGGCGCACTCGGTCTGGTGCTGTGGCAGCGCGTGGCCCGCAACGCCGACGGCACGCCCCTGTTTCCGCTGGTCATGGACCCCCAGCTCTTCGGGGCGGCCTTGCTGCTCGCCACCGTGACCGGCCTGCTCGCGGCTTTCGCGCCGGCCCGCAACGCGGCGCGCCTCGACCCGGTGGTGGCCATCCGTGGCTGAGACCCTCGCGCCGACCGCGGCGCCGGCGGCGGTGCCGCCCCCCGCAGCCGAAGGCCCGCGCCCGGTCGTGCAGCTGGCCGCGGTGCGCAAGGCCTACAACCTGGGGCTGCCGAACGAGACCGAGGTCCTGCACGGGATCGACCTGATCGTGCGGCACGGCGAGTTCTGCGCGGTGGTGGGGCCGTCGGGATCGGGCAAGAGCACGCTCCTGAACATCGTCGGCCTGCGCGACCGGCCCACCGCGGGCACGGTGGAGGTGTGCGGCGAGCAGACCACGCTGCTGGACGACGGCGCGCTGACGCGGCTGCGCGGCCACAGCATCGGCTTCGTGTTCCAGTACCACCACCTCATCACCGCCTTCACGGCGCTGGAGAACGTGATGCTGCCCATGCTGGGCGCCGAGGGCTTCGCCAACGACGCGATGCGGGTGCGCGCCGAGTCGCTGATCGCCAGCGTGGGCCTGACGCCGTGGCAGGACAACGGGGCCGGCAAGCTGAGCGGCGGTCAGCAGCAGCGCGTGGCCATCGCGCGGGCGCTTGCGATGGGGCCGGCGCTGCTGCTCGCCGACGAGCCGACCGGCAACCTCGACACGAAGAGCGCCGACGAGGTGTTCGCGCTCCTGCAGCGCTTCAACACCGAGCACGGGACGACCGTGCTGTTCGTGACGCACAACGCCACCCTCGCCGAGCGATGCGACCGGACCATCGAAGTCGTCGATGGTCGGCTTGCCCGCCCCTGAGCGCGATGGCGGCAACGACCGGGCTGAGCTGAGAGGGGCCGACGATGGAATTCAAGGACTACTACGCCGTGCTCGGGGTCGAGCGCACCGCCACCCGGGACGAGATCAAGCGCGCCTACCGGAAGCTGGCGCGCAAGTTCCATCCCGACGTGAGCAGCGAGCCCGACGCCGAGGCCCGCTTCAAGGCGGTGGCCGAGGCACACGAGGCGCTGATCGACGTCGAGCGCCGGGCGGCCTACGACGAGATCGCGCGCCAGCATGCGAACGGCCAGCCCTTCGAACCCCCGCCGGGCTGGGACAGCGGCTTCGAGTACAGCGGCGCGGGTCCCGGCGGCATGCGGGGCCGTCGGTCTGGCGCCGGGTCGGGTGACGACGCGGACTTCAGCCAGTTCTTCGAGTCGCTCTTCGGCCGTGGCGGTGCCGGCGACGACCCGGACGGGCCCCGCCGCCGCGCCGGCAGTGCGCGGGCACACGGGCGCGATCATCACGCCAAGGTGGCCCTCGACCTGCTCGACGCCTGTCGGGGGGCCCTGCGCACGATCTCGCTGCGCATGCCCATGACCGACGCCGAGGGGCAGGTCACGATGCAGACGCGCCAGCTCGAGGTCGCCGTGCCCAAGGGGGTGCGCCACGGCCAGCACCTGCGGCTGGCGGGGCAGGGCGCTCCGGGTCAGGGGGGCGCGCCGGCCGGCGACCTGTTCCTGGAGATCGAGATCCTGCCGCATCCGGTGTTCAGGCTCGACGGTGCCGACATCCAGTTCGAGCTGCCGCTCGCGCCCTGGGAGGCGGCGCTCGGTGCCACCGTCACGGTACCGACGCCCGACGGCAGCGTGCAGCTCGGCGTGCCCCCGGGCTCGGGGCAGGGGCGCAGGCTGCGACTCAAGGGCAAGGGGCTGGCGGGCAAGGTGCCGGGCGATCTGTATGCGGTGCTGACCATCGCACTGCCCCCATCGGCCTCCGAAGCCGAACAGGCCGCCTACCGCGCGTTCGCCCAGGCCTTCGCCGGCTATGACGCGCGCGCCGCGCTGGAGGCCTGAGGCCATGACGCAGTCGCACGTCCTCGCGAGCACCGTGCTCGTCGTCGAAGAGCAGGTGTCCTTCACGCTGCCGGCGCTGTGCCGCGCCAGTGGTGCCGAGCCCGAACTGCTGGCGGCCCTGGTGGGCGAAGGCCTGCTCGAGCCGAGCGGTCAGGGCCTGGCCGACTGGGCTTTCGGTGGCGACGCGCTGCGGCAGGCGCGCCGGGCGATGCGGCTGGCCCGCGATCTCGATCTGGATCCGTCGGCCGTGGTCCTGGTGATGGGCCTGCTGGCCGAGATCGATCGCCTGCGCGGGCAGCTCGCGCGCCATTGAGCCTGGAGCGTTCGCTGGCGAACAGACCCGGTCGCCGCGCGGCCGCAGTCTGCAGTCTGCAGTCGTGTTCCCCCTGTTGCCTCGTATCCCCGGAGGCCTGCCCCCTTGTCCGCGTCCCCCGTCTCCCGCGCCGATGCCGTGCCCG
>JAIYAG010000279.1 GCA_027489195.1 Burkholderiales bacterium
AGGTCGACGGCATGTACCGGATCGCCACCCCCGCGCGCCGCTTGGTCGACCGGTTCGCGGCGGCCCCATTGATCAGGTACACGTCGTGCATCGACATCTGGCCCGGCTCGAGCTCGATGTCCACCGCCTGCGTGACGTCGAACGCGCCGTCCTCGGTCCGCTGGTTCAGCACGACGTCCGTGCGAGTCTCCTTCAGGTGCGGCAGCAGCACCCGATCCCGATGCGAGCCGGGGATCACGCGCAGGCAGCCGTTCTCGACCTTGGACTCGTCGAGCGCGACCCAGATGGTGCAGGTGGCGAGCGGGCGGATGGGCCAGTAGTGGCCGTCCTGGTGCCACGGGGTCTCGAGGCCGTCGCCGCCGGGCTTGCAGAAGATCTGGCAGCCCCAGAGGATCACGTCCTCGCCGATGAGCTGCGCGACCATGTCGATGAGCTCGGGGTCGCGCGCGAGATCGAGGAAGTCGGCGCTGCCGCGCACGCCCTCGGCGTTCCTGCCCTCGATGTGGATGCTGACGAGCCGCTCGGGGCGGATGTCGGGGTTCTCGCGGATCAGCCGCTCGAGCGTGCCGCGCAGGTGCGCGAGGCGGTCTTCGGGGATGCGGTACTGCGGAACGATCCAGCCTTCGCGCTGGTAGCGGGCGATGTCGTCGGGGCCGAGCCGGGCCATGGGGGTCTCCTCGCTGCCCGGCGCGACATGGGCGCCAGGACCTGCGAGGAGTGTAAGTCCGAGACGGCGGTTACGCGCCCGCCTGCTTGAAGAACCCGGCATCCACCTTCAGGGTGCGCCGCTTGAAGCGCCAGCCCTGGGCGGTCTTCACGACGACGCTGCGGTCGTAGCGGCCGCTGGCCACGACGTGCGGTACCTCGGCGACCTCGAGCACGATCAGGTCGTTGGTCACATGCGCCTCGGTGGCGCTGACGGGCTCGATGGCGATGTTCATCGCGAGGTGGCGCTTGCCGTTGGCCATGCCGCCGGGCCCGACGTGGTGGCGCTCGAACTCGTACATCTGCTGCCAGGTGTCGATCTGTCCGAAGGCGCCGCTGTCGTAGCCGCCGAACTCGGCGGGCTCGACCCAGGTGCGCATGAAGGCGTCGGCATCGGCGTTGTCGGTGGTCAGGCCGTACAGCGCGACGAGGTTCTGGATCTCGGCGATGTCGGTGGCGGTGAGCGGGTGCATGGCGAGACTCCGTGAAGACGATGGGATGGACGTGAATCTAGGTCCCGAGTCCCTCGTGGACAAGATCGGAGGAATGGATTTACTGTCCACAGACACGAACAATCAGCCGCTCGACCGGTCGGGGCTGCAGGAGGGCGCGATGGACGATCTGAACGATGTGCTGGTCTTCACCCGCGTCGCCGATCTGGGCAGCTTCACCGCCGCGGCGCAGCGCCTGTCGCTGCCGAAGTCGAGCGTCAGCGCACGCGTGGCCCGGCTGGAGGCGCGCCTGGGCGCACGGCTGCTCGAGCGCAGCACGCGCACGGTGCGGCTCACCGCGGTGGGCGCGCGGTATCACGAGCACGCGCGGCGCGTGATCCAGGAGCTGGAGCAGGCGGCGGCCACGGTGGAGCAGTTCCGCTCGGAGCCCTGCGGCACCTTGCGCATCAGCGCCTCGCTGGTGATGGGGCAGGTGCTGCTGCGTCCGGTGGTCACGGAGTTCATGCGGCTTCATCCGGCGGTGCAGGTGGTGCTCGAGCTCTCGAACCGGCGTGTGGACCTGCTGGAGGAAGGCTTCGATGTGGCGGTGCGGGCCGGCACGCTGCCGGACTCGGCGCTGGTCGCGCGCCGCCTGGGTGGGGCGGGTGCGCGCCTGTTCGCATCGCCCGCCTACCTCAAGCGCCGCGGCATGCCACGACGGCCGGCCGATCTGGCGGACCACGATCTGCTGGAAGGCAGCCCGGCGCTCTCCGGCACCGGCTGGACGCTGCGCCACGACCGCGGCGACGCGGTGGAGCAGGTGACGGCGCGCTTTCGTCTGGTGGCGAACGATGCGGTGGTGCTGCAGGCCGCGGCGCTCGAGGGCCTGGGCATCGTCAGCCTGCCGACCTTCACGATCGAGGACGAGGTGGCGGCCGGGCGACTCAAGCCGGTGCTGCCGGACTGGAGCACGCGCCACCTCGACATCCACGCGGTCTTCCCGTCGCACAAGAGCCTGTCGCCGGCGCTGCGTGCGTTCGTCGATCTGGCGGCGCTGCGGCTGGGGGCGCGGTTGGGGTCGGGCGCCGGGTCCGTCGGCAGGCCGCGCTGAGCGCTGCGGCGGCGCGGCATTGACGCCTTCCCCCGCGCCAAGCCACACTCCGCGCGCTGCCGCCGACGAGCGGCACCCTAACGAAGGAACGGAGGAGACATGCTCAGGAAAGGCGTCCTCGCCGCGCTCGCCGCGTCGGTGCTCTCGGTCACCGCCGGCGGTGCCTCGGCCCAGGAGAAGCTGGTTGTCTGGTTCACCAAGGGGTTCTATCCCGCGGAAGACCGGGCACTCGACACGATGATCTACCGGTTCGAGCAGAAGACAGGGGTGAAGGTCGACCTGTCGCTCTACCCGGTCCAGGACGTCATTCCCAAGACGGTCGCCGCACTCGACTCGCGCTCGCCGCCGGACGTGGCCTTCGGCCACACCTTCGACTTCCAGGTGGCGGGCAAGTGGGCGAGCGAGGGCAAGCTGCTCGACCTCTCCGATGTCCTCACGCCGATCAAGGACAAGTTCCTGCCGAACACGCTGTCGACGACGCTGCTGGCGGGTCCGAACGGCAAGAAGGCGTACTACGCGGCGCCGGTCTACCAGCAGACGATGCACGTGCAGTACTGGACGGACATGCTGGCCGAGGCGGGCTTCAAGCCCTCGGACGTGCCCAAGGGCTGGAAGGAGTACTGGAGCTTCTGGTGCGACAAGGTGCAGCCGGCGCACCGCTCCAAGTCGGGCAAGCGGACCTTCGCGATCGGGCACCCGATGGGGGTGGACGGCACGGACTCGTTCTTCAGCTTCCACCAGTTCATGCTGGCGCACAACGTGCAGATCGTCGACGACGGCGGCAAGGTGCTGCTGGGCGAGCCGAAGAACCGCACGGGCCTGATCGCGGCGCTCAAGGACTACACCGACATCGCGGGCAAGGGCTGCACGCCGCCCTCGGCCATCAGCTGGAAGGATCCGGACAACAACGTCGCCTTCCACAACAAGACCACGCTGATGACGCACAACGCGACGATCTCGATCGCCGCGAAGTGGCTCGACGACATGAACAACCAGACGCTGACGGCGGAGCAGCGCGCCCAGGCGAAGAAGAACTACGAGGAGCTGATCGCCACGGCGCAGTGGCCGAACAAGCCGGACGGCAGGCCGATGAGCTACCTGGCGGCGATCAAGGTCGCGGTGGCCTTCAGCGGCACGAAGAACGAGAAGCGGGCCAAGGAGTTCATCGCGTTCATGATGGAGGACGCGAACCTGATCCCCTACACCGAGGGCTCGCTCGGCCGCTGGTATCCGGTGACGCAGGGCGGCGCGGACCGCACGTTCTGGACGGGCGAGGACAAGCACCGCAAGGCGGTGTCGGACCAGTTCCGCGCGGGCACGGGCACCTTCCCCTTCACGCGCAACTGGCGGTTCACGATCCTGAACAACGAGAACGTCTGGGCCAAGGCGATGAGCCGGATCGTGAACGACAAGTGGACGCCCGAGCGCGCGGCCGACGAGCTGATCGAGCGCGTCAACCAGGTCGCGGGCAAGCAGTCGTGAGCCGCGCACGCGGCTGACCGATGTCGGCGAGCGCACCTTCGATCGAGCCGGTCGCGCCTTCGGGCGCGGCCGGCGCGCGCGCGCGCCGCACGGGGCCGTACCGGCCCGCGTCCTGGAACACCGTCGGGCTGCTGCTGGTCGTCCCGTACGCGCTGCTGTTCCTGCTCTTCGTGCTCTATCCGGTGCTCTACGGGTTCTCGCTCGCGCGCGACCCGCAGAGCTACGTGCGGCTGTGGCAGGACCCGGTCTTCGGGAACGCGGTGCTGAACTCGGCGCTGTTCCTGCTGGTGGTGGTCAACATCAAGTTCGTGCTCGCGCTGTTCCTCTCGGGGTTCTTCGTGCACGAGCGCTGGTGGATCCGCATCCTGGCGGTGCTCTTCATCCTGCCGTGGGCGGTGCCGTCGATCCCGACGATCCTGTCGTTCCGCTTCATGCTGAACCCCGAGTGGGGGATCATCAACACGGTGTACTTCAACCTCACCGCGCTCGACGGGCCGAACTGGCTGAACGACCGCTGGATCGCGTTCTCGATGGCGGGGATGGTCCACATCTGGAAGTCGCTGCCGTTCTGGACGCTGATCCTGGTCACCGGACGGCTCGCGATCAGCAAGGACCTCTACGAGGCGGCCTCGGTCGACGGCGCGTCGCGCTGGCAGCAGTTCCGCCACATCACCTGGCCGTCGATCGCCACGCTCTACATCACCTGCACGCTGCTCTCGATGATCTGGACGCTGGGCGACTTCAACAGCGTCTACCTGCTGACCGGCGGCGGGCCCTCGGACCTCACGCACGTGCTGGCCACGCTCGGCATCCGCTACCTGCGGCTCGATCAGGTGGACATGGCGATGGCGACGATCGTGGTCGCGACACCGCTGGTGCTGCCGCTGATGGTCTACATGATGAAGCGCCTGTCGCGCGGACCGGGCGAGGACTGAGACGCGATGCGACGCCTGATGAACGAGGCCGGCCTGTGGCTGATCGGCATCCCGGTCTTCCTGTGGACCATGCTGCCGCTGTACCACATGATGCTGTTCGCGCTCTCGACCAAGGACAGCGCGTTCTCGGGCAAGCTCTGGCCGCAGCCCGCGACGCTGCGCAACTTCGAGATCGTGCTCTCGGAGCAGCACCACTACCTGGGCAACTTCTGGGCACAGCTCGGCTCGAGCGTGCTGATCGCGGCGGCCACCGGCGTGCTGACGCTGACGGTTGCGACCTCGGCCGCCTTCGCGATCAGCCGGCTGCGCGTGCGGGGCGGACGCTGGGTGATGAACGCGGCGCTCTTCACCTACTTCATCCCGGCGGCCTTCCTCGCGGTGCCGATGTACAAGACGATGGGCCTGTACGGGCTGCTGAACAACCGCTGGTCGATGATCATCGCGATGGTCACGCTCGCCTCGCCCTACGCGATCTGGGTGCTCAAGCAGGCCTCCGACAAGCTGCCCATCGAGCTCGACGAGGCGGCGATCATGGACGGCGCGACCGCGATGCAGCTCTTCCGGCTGGTCTACCTGCCGCTGATGGTCCCTTCGCTGGTGGCGATCGGCGTGTACGCGGTGCTGCTGGCCTGGAACGAGTACCTGTACGCGTTCCTGCTGCTGTCGGACGAGCGCGAGATCACGCTCGCGGTGGCGCTCGGCCTGTTCCTGTCGGCCGACGACTCGCCCTGGGAACTGCTGATGGCCACCGGCGTGCTCTATGCGCTGCCGCCGGCGGCGATCTACTACGCGTTCAAGCGCTACATGGTGTCGGGCCTGACGGCGGGCGCGGTCAAGAGCTGAGGCCGGCTCAGGCGTCGCATCAGCCCGCCCGGTGCCCGACCTTGAAGTCGTTGCGCCCGTCCCGGTCCACGCCGCGCAGCAGCCAGAGCGGCCGCGTCGAGAAGTCCACCGTGTACCCGCTTCCGTCCCCCGGCTTCATCAGCGTGCGATCGAACAGCGAGGTCGACGGCATGTAGCGGATCGCGACGCCCGCGCGGCGCTTGGGCGATCGGTTCGCGGCGGCACCGTGGATCATGTAGACATCGTGCATCGACATCTGGCCGGGCTCGAGCTCGATGTCGACGGCCTGCGTGGCATCGAAGGCGGCGTCTTCGGTGCGCTGGTTCAGGACCAGGTCGGTGCGCGCCTCGGTCAGGTGCGGCAGCAGCACCCGGTCGCGGTGCGAGCCGGGGATCACCCGCAGGCAGCCGTTCTCGACCTTGGACTCGTCGAGCGCGACCCAGATGGTGCAGGTCGCGAGCGGGCGGATGGGCCAGTAGTGGCCGTCCTGGTGCCAGGGGGTCTCGAGGCCGTCGCCGCCGGGCTTGCAGAAGATCTGGCAGCCCCAGAGGATCACGTCCTCGCCGATGAGCTGCGCGACCATGTCGATGAGCGCCGGATCGCGCGCGAGCTCGAGGAAATCGGCGCTACCGCGCACGCCCTCGGCGTTCTTGCCCTCGATGTGGATGCTGACCAGCCGCTCGGGGCGGATGTCGGGGTTCTCGCGGATCAGCCGGTCGAGCGTGCCGCGCAGGTGCGCGAGCCGGTCTTCGGGGATGCGGTGATCGGGGACGATCCAGCCTTCGCGCTGGTAGCGGGCGATGTCGCCGGGGGCGAGCCGGGCCATGGTGTGTCTCCTCGATGCCCGGCGCAGCATGGGCGTCGGGGTCTGCGGTCAGTGTAAGCCGCCCCCGCCGGGCCGGGCCGGCGCCGTTCCGATCGGGGGCTCGGCCGGGCCCTCGGCGCTTGACGCCTCCACGGCCCCGGGCAGAAGCTCTTCCCCGACCGGTCCACCCGGCAGCGTCCACGCGACACACCCCCCAGAGGAGACACCATGATCATCGAGAAACGATCGATCACGACCGCCGACGGCGTGCGGCTCAACGTGCTGGAAGCCGGCCGCGGCAAGCCGCTGGTGCTGATCCCCGGCTGGTCGCAGACGGCCGCGCAGTTCCGGCGTCAGCTCGAAGGCCTGTCGGACCGCTACCGCGTGATCGCGATCGACATGCGCGGCCACGGCGACTCGGACAAGCCGGCGCACGGCTACCGCATCCAGCGCCTGGCGCAGGACGTGCGGCAGGCGCTCATCGCGATGGACCTGCAGGACGTGACGATCCTCGGGCACTCGATGGGCTGCTCGGTGCTGTGGTGCTACTTCGACCTGTTCGGCGCGGAGCGCGTGTCGAAGTTCGTGTTCTGCGACGAGCCGCCGATGCTCACCTCGGACCCGACCTGGAGCGCGCAGCAGGCGGAGGACGCGGGCGCGATCTTCACGCCGGAGGCGGTGACGCAGACGATGAACGCGCTGGCGGGCCCGGATGGCGTCGCGACGACGACGGGCTTCGTGGGCGGCATGGTCACCTCGAAGATGCCCGCCGAGACGCTGCAGTGGATGATCGCGGAGAACCTGAAGCTGCCGCGCGCACACGCGGCGACGCTGCTCTACAACCACTGCCACCAGGACTGGCGCGACGTGTTCGCGCGGATCGACGTGCCCAGCCTCTTCATCGGCGGGCGCGTGAGCCTGGTGCCCTGGAAGTCGGTGGCCTGGGCGGCCTCGCAGGTGAAGGGCGCGCGGCTGGAGATCTTCGAGGAGGCGGAGGGCGGGCAGCACTTCATGTTCGAGGAGAACCCGGCCAAGTTCAATCGCATCCTGGCGGAGTTCATCGGCTGAGGGCGGGGCCGGGCTCGAAGTGGATCGGCTCGCAGCGGTTCGACGCACCGTCGGCGACGGCCCGCTGGCGCGACATGGCCACCTGGCAGACGATCCGCACGGTCCGCTGCACATCGGGCTGGGTCGCGCGCTTCAGGGTCCATGCGGCCAGTGCGGCCCAGCCGACGGGACCGAGCATCACGCCGAGCAGCGCGGAGGCGGCGGAGTATCCGGCGCCCGTGGTCCCGATCGCGGTCGCGCCCAGCGCGTTGGCCGGCAGGTACGCGGCGAACACGCCGGCCGATGCGAGCGCCATGCCCGTGCCGACGGCGACGGGCCCGGCCAGTCCGGCCAACCCGGAGACGGCGGTGCCACCCTCGGTCGCGAGGCGGTGCTGGTACTGCTTCCAGCGCGCCGCGGTCAGGCCGGGTTCGAGGTGCCCGAGCAGCGTGGCCAGGCAGGCCGCCTCGAGTCCGACGACCTGCGCCCCAAGCAGCCTCGCCCGCTGCACATCGGGCGGGGGGTTGCGGACGGCATCGTCGCTGCGGACGAGGTCGGCCACTTCATCAGGGCGGACGTGGGTGCCGTCGACGCCGAGGGCGGCTGCCGCACCGGCCACCATCTCGAGCCAGCCGACGCCGTGGCCGCGCGCCCGGTTCATCACCGCGTTGCCGCCCGCGAACAGGATGAGCTCGCGCGCATGCGCGGGCTCGATCGGCGCCGTGGCGTTCTCCCTGTCGGGCAAGGTCCGCGTGATGGCCAGGGCCTCGTCGAGCGAGGCACTGCGCAGCGCGGCGTCGAGAAGGACGTTGGAATGGTGCGTGTGCATGCTGACTCCCGAGTCGCCCGTCGAGCATCGGGCAACGCGGCTCGCGCCCGAAATCGCCGGCGTCTATCGGAGCGAATGACCTGACGGGCGGACAGGGTCGGACGTCGTTTTTACGCTAAATCCAAGGGCGCTTGGCAGCCTCGCGAGGCGCTTCAGGCCCTCCTCATGGAACTTAGTCCCTCGCAGCCGCCGACTAATGTCGGTTGTCGCGCCGTCCGAGTTCCGGCGCGCACTCACCCGAGCCGCGCCACCGCCGCCCTGACGCCCTCGATCGCCGCATCCACCGCACCGGCCAGATACCCCGGGAAGTCCCGCGACCACTCGCTGCCGATCCCCGCCAGCTTGCCCGCCCAGGGCCCTTCATGCGCTGCCTTCGGCGGGGCCGCGGCATGCTGCCCGCCCGATTCGGCATCCTCGGCGGTGGCGGTGAACGGATCGAGCGCCCAGTCCTTGAGCACATCGGCGAGGGGTGTCGCCGCGCGCTCGCCGAACAGCCGTGCGAGCTGCGCGCGGCAGTGGGTGCGCAGCACGTCCTCGGGCACGCCGCGGCGCACGGTGGCGGGCACGCCCACGAAGCCGAACAGCGCGGCCGGGCCGCCGGGCACCGACGCATCGTGGATCTCGGCCATCGGCCCGCGGCCGCTTCGCGCGGCGCCGGACAGGCCCGCGTCCCGCCAGAACGGCGTGTCGTAGACGGCGACGTACTTCGCGTGCGGCGCCATCCAGGTCGGCGTGTCACGCCAGCGGCGAGCCAGCTCGGGCGGCAGCGGCGGTTCGAAGGGGATGCTGTGCTCGGCCAGGCGCGGAGGCAGCGCGAGCAGCACCTGCTCGGCGCGCCAGGTGCCGGCCTCGCCGCTCGTCGACTCGACCTCGATCTCGACGTGACCGTCGACCCGACGCAAGCCGCGCACCACCGCACCGGTCCGCAGACACCCCGGCTCGAGCCGTACGGACAGCGCGGCCACCAGCGACGCGATGCCGCCCGCGAGGCGCACGCTGCCGGCGCCGTCGGCCTGGGCGCGCATGCGCACCGGCGCCTGGGTGCTGGCGCGCTCGACCATCATGTCACCGTCCTCGAACTGCGCGACGCGTTGCAGGCCGAGCGCATCGACGAGCTGGTCGAGCTGCGGCTGCACCGCGGGCCAGAACCAGGACGGCCCGAGGTCGAACCGGTCGGTCGCGGCGAGCGTCGGGTCGGCGAAGGCGCCGTCGGCGCCGACGGTGAGGATGCGGCCGCCGAGCCGCTCGCGCGCCTCGAAGAGCACGAGGTCGCGCACGCCCTGCTGCTGGAGGAGCACGGCGGCGAGCAGGCCGGCGAGGCCGCCGCCGACGATGGCGATGCGCAGGGGCGTGTCGGTCATGCGGGCGGAGCGGGAGGGATCGGGATTCACGAGCATGCGGGACGATACCGCGGGCGATGTGCGGTGCCGCTGTGCTCGGCTCGTCGCTGAACGCGGCGCTGCGCAAGGCGCCCTCGAAGGGCGCGCGGGATCAGCCCTCATCACCCTTCCCGATCGCGGGCGGCCGGAAGCGCTCCGGCCGCCCGATTCCGCAACCGTGCTTACGCGGCCTTCTTCGCCCAGGCGGTGCACCAGCCCTTGCCCGCCACCTGCTTGCCCGCGAACAGCGGACACCCGCCCCACGGATCGGTCGGCTTGCCCTGGTACAGCGCGCAGTTGGTGCAGACCTGGCCGGCGGCGTACTTGGGGTACTTCTTGGCGTCGACCTTGGTGGCGTCGGCGAAGTAGCCGAGGGCCACGGCCTGGGGGTCCTTCTCGTCGAGCTTCGCCTGGGCGCTGGCTGCGCCGGCGGCGAGGGCCGCGCCGCCGGCGGCCACGGTCATCATGAAGACGCGTCGGGTGGGGTGCATGGAAACCTCTCGTGCTGCGGTGGGCCGGTCGTTGGAAGGCGCGTCGGGTGGCCCATGGGACCGGCGCGCCTTGGATCTCTGGCGGCGCTAGGCGCGGGCCGCCTCGCGGTATCGCGCGACGAGTCGGGCGGCGAGCGCGCGGCCTGACAGCCAGGCGCCCTCGACGCCGGCGCCGCCGAGCGCGTCGCCGCAGGCACCGAGACTCGCGTCGGCGTCCCAGTCGCACAGCCCGGGCACGGCAGCGTCGGCGGGCGCGTGCGCGTAGCGCCAGCGGTGAGCGCTCGCGTGGTGCCAGGCGAGCGGCTGGCCGACGTGCTGTGCGAGGGCGGCCTGGAGGTGGGCCTGGGCGTCGTCGGCAGCATCCTCGACGTGCGCACGGCTCCAGGTCTCGCTGGCATGGACGACCCAGTGGGCGCGGCCGGGCACGCGGGTGCGGCCGGGGCGCGCGTCGCTGCGCACGATCAGGCCGGTGGGCCCGGTGCTCGGCTGCGCGAGGTCCCATGCCGGCAGGGGGGCGGGCGCGTCGGTCACGGCCATCAGGGTCCAGCACGGCCGCATCGCGACGGCCCGCGCCCGCCCGGCCCAGTCGGGGCGGTGCGGCGCCAGCAGCACGGCGGCCTGGGGCAGGGGGATGGCGACGACGACGCTGTCCACACCGTGCGCCACCCGGTCGCCGCCGGCCTCCAGCGACCAGCCGCCGGGCTCGCGCCGCAGCGTGTCCACGGTGCAGCCGGTCACAAGCGGCAGGTCGGCGAGCAGCGCCCGGCACAGCGCGGGCGTGTCGGGAGTTGGCACCCACTGCGGCACATCGTCCCTGCCCAGGCGGCCGTCCTGGTCGATGACCGGTGCCCAGCGGGCCAGCACGCCGTCACGCTCGGCCGCCTCCACGACACGCACGAAGGCCTCGGAGCGAGCCTCGAAGCCCGGCGCGCCGTGGTCGAAGCGGGCGGGCTGGGCGCTGCCGTCGGGCCCGGTCCACTCGGCGCGGCGGCTCGCCATGCGCCCGCCCACACCGCGCGACTTGTCGAAGACCTGCACGGCGAACCCGGCGTCGGCGAGCGCGCGGGCGCACGTCGCCCCGGCGATGCCGGCGCCGACGATGGCCACGCTCGGGCGGGGCGCGGCGCTCACGAGGCGTGCTCCGGCAGGGAGGCGGGCCGGGCGGATAGGGGGCACGAGGAAGCGGGGCAGGAGGCGTCCATCCGGCGATGGTAGGTCGATCCGACTCAGTCACGACTCCGAAGGGGCATTCGGGTCACTGCGGGGCTATGATCCGACTCGATACCGACTCACTGTGTTCATGACCTCCGACCCCGACGCCCCGGCCGACGACACCTTGCAGCCTCTGTTCCGAAGCGCCGCGGTCGCGCGCCAGGCGGGGATGCCGGTCGCGACGCTGCGGATCTGGGAGCAGCGGCACCGGGCGGTGCGGCCGGCCACGGCGCCCTCGGGGCATCGGCTGTATTCGGCGACGGACGTGGACCGGGTGCTGCTGCTGCGGCGGCTGACCGCCGAGGGTCATGCGATCGGGTCGATCGCGGGGCTGGAGACGGCGCAGCTTCGGCGGCTCGCGCTGTCAGTGGCCACGTCGACGGCGGCGGACGCCTCGCCCTCCCGGCTCCCCGCCGAACCGCTGCGGCTGGTCGTCATCGGACACGCCCTGGCCGCGCGCCTGCAGCGCCCCGCGGTCGCCCGTCGGCTGGCCGTCCCCGCGCGCGTCGTCGCCGTGTTCGACACGCCCGAGGCGGCGGCGGCCGGTGCGGCCGAGGCACTTGGCGACGGTCTGGATGCGCCGGAGGGCGTCACGCCGCTCGAGGGCATCGACCTGCTGCTCTGGCAGGTGCCCGGCCTGCCGGCCCGCGTGCCGCCGACGCTGGTGGCCGCGGGCGCGGCCTGGCGGGCACGGCATACGGTGGTGGTCCATCGCTTCGCCGGCGCGGCAGCGCGGCGGGCCTTCGAGGACGAGGGCGCACGCGTGCAGCGCGAGCCGCTCGACGACGAGGCGCTGGGTGCCTGGCTCGCGACACAGGAGGCGCGGCCCGACGCGCGGCGCGAGGAGACACACGACCCGCCCCCACCGCCCGATGTCCGCGTGCCCGCGGCCGATGCAGTACCACCGCGCCGCTTCGACGACGCCACGCTGACCGCCATCGCCGCGCTGCCCTCGAGCGTGGCCTGCGAGTGCCCGCGCCACGTGGCCGAGCTGCTGATGCAGCTCGCGGGCTTCGAGGCCTACAGTGCGGCCTGCGCGTCGCGCGGCCCGGCCGACGCGGCGCTGCACGCGCACCTGCACCAGGTGGCGGGCCAGGCGCGCGCGCTGTTCGAATCGGCGCTGGAACGCGTCGCACACCACGAGGGGCTGCCCCTCCCCCGCATGACCGAGCCGAAGACGGAGACCCCATGATCTGGACACGCCTGATCGCCCTGCTGCTGCTCGCCTGCGTGCATGCTCCATCGATGGCCGTCGAGGAACCCGACTACGAGGTGCTGCGCCGGCTCGACGCCACGGACGTCGAGCTGCGCCGCTACGCGCCCTACGTGGTCGCGCAGGTGCGCGTGGACGGGCCGTCGGACCGCGCCGACAGCGAGGGCTTCCGCGCACTCGCCGGCTACATCTTCGGCAAGAACAAGGGCGAGCGGAAACTGGAGATGACCGCGCCGGTGACCCGCGCCGCCGAGCCGGTGAAGCTCGAGATGACGGCACCGGTCACGCGCAGCGCCGAGGCCTCTGGCTTCGTCGTGCAGTTCGTGCTGCCCAAGGGCGTGACGCTCACGACGGCGCCGGAGCCGAACGATCCGCGGGTGCAGCTGCGCGAAGTGCCGGCGAGGGTCGTCGCGGTGATCCGCTACTCGGGCTTCTGGTCGCAGGCGAACTACGACGAGCACCTCGAGCGGCTGCAGACGGCGCTACGTGACGCGAAGATCGGCTGGATCGGGGAGCCCACGCTGTCGCGCTACAACGGGCCGATGACGCCGTGGTTCCTGCGCAGGAACGAGATCTGGCTGGGGGTGGAGGGGTCAGGGCGCTGAAGCACTTTGCGGCGCCCCCTTTCACGACGGGCCGCGAAGGCCCCACGCGTTGCGTGAAGCCGGCGCCCATGCCAGACTCGCTCGACGTCATCACATCCGTAGTAACGCGGGCTACCCATGATCGAGCTCAAGGTTCGCCGGTTCGGAAACTCGCTGGGCGTCGTCCTGCCCAAGGAAGTGACGAATCGGCTGCGCACCGCTGACGGACAGCCCCTCTATCTGACCGAAGCCCCGGACGGCAGCTATCGGCTGACGCCGTACGACCCGAGCTTCGAAGCCAAGATGTCCAAGGTCGAGGACATCTCCGCGCGCTACCGCAACACGCTCCAAGTCCTCGCGAAGTGAGCGGGCACGACCCGATCTGGATCGACGAACGCGACGCCCTGGCGATCCACGACCTTCTGCTCGCGCTGCACGGCGGGCCGCCCGGGCTGCGGGACGCCTCGCTGCTCGAATCCGCCTTGGCGCGCCCTCGGCAGCTGCGGGCTTACATCGAGGGAACGGGCGTCATCGAGATGGCGGCGGCGTACACGGTCGGCATCGTTCGAAATCATCCGTTCGTAGACGGCAACAAGCGAACCGGGTTTGTCATCGGCGTACTCTTCCTCGAGCTGAACGGGTTCGTATTCGGCGCGACCGAAGCCGACGCTGCGCACGCGGTGATCGCGCTCGCGGCGGGCGAACTCGACGAGTCGGGCTACGCGGCCTTTGTCCGCGACAGCAGCATCGCGCGCACCGACGGCTGAGTTCGCCACTTCGGGAACCAGAGCGTCGAACGCGTTCGGCTCGAGGCCGATCGCGCCGGTGCTCGCCTTACCACCCCTACCGCCCCAGCCGCCCCTGCACGAACGCCGCGATCAGGTCCGCCACCGCCCCCGGCTGCTGATGCACGATCCAGTGGCCGCTGTCGGCGAAGCGGCGCACCGTCAGATCGGGCACGACCTCCGGCAGCAGCTCGAGGGTGCGCGGCGTGAAGTAGATGTCCTGGTCGCCCCAGATCACGAGTGTCGGCACCGTCACGCGGGTCGCGTCGAGCGGGCGCGGCGCGCGGTCGTCGCCGCTGGGCGGGCCGCTCTTGTTGGCGCGGTAGTAGTTCAGCCCCGCCGAGACGCTCTTCGAATCGCGCCACAGGCGCAGATAGTCGTCCGCCTGCGCGTCGCTCAACGCGCCCGCGGCCCGGGCCGGCTCGAGCATCTCGCGCCGGAAGCCGGCGAAGTCGTTGCGCGACACCAGCTCCTCGCCGCGTGCCGAGCGGAACGCGAGCATGTACTGGCTCGCCTTCGCCTGCTCGGCGTCCTCGCGCAGCAGATGCTCGAGCACGCCGGTGTGCGCGGCGTTGACGATCACCAGCCGATCGAGCAGCTCGGGGTGGCGGATCGCCACTTCCCAGGCGATGAAGCCGCCCCAGTCGTGGCCGACCAGCGTGACCTTCGCCAGGCCGAGTGCGGCGACGACGTCCTTCACGTCACGCACCAGCTCGACGATGTCGTACCCCTGCATGTCGGCGGCGGCCTCGGACTGGCCGATGCCGCGCGTGTCCAGCGCGATCGCACGGACCTGCGGGGCGAGCCGCTCCATCACGCCATGCCAGGCGCCGGAGTACTCGGGAAAGCCATGCAGGAACAGCACCGGTGGGCCGCTGCCCTGCTCGACGTAGTGGAGGCGCAGGCCGCGGGCGAGGACGGTGCCGTGCGTGATCGGTGCCGTCATCAGGCCTCCCTGAACTTTCCGTACAGCTCGGTGGTGGCGATGATCACGTGGGCCTGCGCGCCGTTCAGTCGATGCGGGTTGGCCTCGGCCTCGTACTCGGCGGAGGTCATCATGTCGAGGAAGGCGGCGCGCGACGGGTAGCGCACCAGCACCACGAAGTCCCAGTCGCCCTGCGCCGCGGCGCCCAGCGCCACGGCCTCGGCCCGGCCCGACCACAGCACGGTGCCGCCGCGCGCCTTGATCATCGGCATGGTGGCGGCGCTGTAGCGCAGGTAGGCGTCCCAGCCCGATCCGCTGCCGTCGACCGCATGCTCGCGCAGCTTGACGAGGTTCAGCATGGTGACCGGGCCGTCGTCGTTCAAGGCACGCAGGCCCGTGCCGTTCAGGTCTTCGACACTCATCGCGGGGCTCCTGGATCCACGTTACGCGGCGGGGGCGCCGTCGACGAGGATGAACTCGAAGGTGGCGCAGTCCTTCCGGTACGCGATGATCGCCTGATACGCGTCCGACCGGTAACAGCGCTCGGCACTGTCGAAGTCGGGGAACTCGGCGATGACGACGCGTCGCGTCTCCTCGGGCCCCTCGAAGGTGACGAGCTTGCCGCCGCGCGCGATGTGTCGGCCGCCGAAGCTCGCGACCACGGCGGGCGAGCGGCTGGCGTACGCCTGGTAGGCCACGGGGTCATGCACGACGGCACGTACGATGAAGTAGGCGGGCATGGGTGAGCGGTCTCCTGAGGGCGGGGGTGCCGAGGGCCGCGCTCAGCGGCGTCCTTGTCCGAACAGCACGGACTTCGCCGCGTCGGTGACGGTGGGGGCCGTGTTCAGGTCCTTGCCGATCGCGTAGGCGCGCTGCACGGCGGGGCGGGCCTCGATGCGGGCCAGCCAGCGCGCGATGTTGGGAAACTCCTCGAGCACGATGCCCTGACGCTGCCACAGCAGACACCAGGGGTAGGCGGCCATGTCGGCCACGGAGTAATCGCCTGCGATGAAGTCGCGGCCCTCGAGCCGACGCTCCAGCACGCCGTACAGGCGCTGCGTCTCCTTCACGTAGCGCTCGATGGCGTAGGGCAGCTTCTCGGGTGCGTAGTGGGCGAAGTGATGGTTCTGGCCCAGCATCGGACCGAGCCCGCCCATCTGCCACATCAGCCACTCGAGCGTGGTCTTGCGCCCGCGCAGGTCGGCCGGCACGAAGTGCCCGGACTTCTCGGCCAGGTACCAGAGGATCGCGCCGGATTCGAACAGCGAGAGCGGCTCGCCGCCGTCGGCGGGCGCATGGTCCACCATCGCCGGCATGCGGTTGTTGGGCGAGATCGCGAGGAACTCGGGCTTGAACTGGTCGCCGGCGCTGATGTTGACCGGCACGAGCCGGTACGCGAGCCCGACCTCCTCCAGGAAGATCAGCGGCTTGTAGCCGTTGGGCGTGGTCCAGAAGTACAGGTCGATCATGGTCGGTCTCCTCGTGGGGCCGATGACGGCCGGGCGGTGTCGGGGTGCGCGCAGGGTGCGGCGGCACCGAGGCCATCGAAGCGGTTCAGCAGGCGCTCGAACCAGTCGTTCACCGGGTCGTCGCTCGCCAGCAGGCTGCGGCCGACACCACAGCGCGCCCACTGGAACGCCGCGAACACGATGTAGTCGGCGAAGCTCGGGCCGTCGCCGCCGAGCCAGGCCTGGCCGGCCAGCGTCGCGCGCAGCGGCTGCAGCGATGCATGCAGCGCGGGCAGGTGCGCGTCCCGATCCGCACTGAATGCCTCCAGCGTCATGCCCAGGCGCGCCTCGCGGGTGCGGCGGAAGTAGTCCACGTCCATCGGATGGAGCTGCAGCACCAGGTCGGCAACGATCTGTCGCGTGATCTGCGGGAACAGCACCGACTCGGTCCAGTGCCGGACGAACATCGCGTGCGCCCGTGCCTGCGGGGAGTCGAACAGCGGCTGCTGCGGATAGCGCTGCTCCAGGTAGTCGGCGATGGCCATCGAGTCGGTCACCACGACCTCGCCATCCACCAGCACCGGCACCCGCTCGCTGCCTGCGAAGGCGATGCGGTCCTTCTCGGTGAAGCGCCACGGCACGGCCTGCACGTCCAGGCCCTTGTGCGCCAGCGCCATCCGGATGCGCCAGCAGTAGGGGCTGAAGCGCACGCCTTCGTCGCGACCAGCGAGGTCGTAGAGCACTCGGTTCATGGTCGGGTCTGCCTCGTGAACGGCGCCGTGAGGGTTACGCCGCTTGTCCGCGCAGGCGCGGGTGCGTCCACTCGAACGGCTTGAACGCCGGGTCCAGCGCCGTTTCCGCGATGTGGTTGATGTAGTTGCTCATCACCTTGTAGGCCACGGCGACGATCACCTCCAGCACGGTCGCTTCGGTATAGCCGGCGTCGTAGAGGGCCTGCACGTCCTCGGGCTGCACCCAGCCGCGCTCGCGGGTCATCTTGGCCGCGAAGACCCGCAGGGTCTCGAGCTTCGCATCGGTCAGCGGCTGACCTTCACGCAGCGCTTCGAGGATCGGGGCGGGCATGCGCTCGGCGGTGGCGATCATCGAGTGCGCGGCCAGGCAGTAGTGGCACTCGTTCTCGTAGTTGATCGACTGCAGCACGACCTGGCGCTCGAGCACGCTCATGCTGCTCTTCCCGTAGATCTGCCCGATGGCCTGGTAGGCCTCGTACATCACGGGCGAGCCGGCCATGATGCCGTGCAGGTTGGGGATGAATTTGTAGCGGGCCTGCGATTTCTCCAGCATCTCCCGGCTGGCGTCGGGTGCGGTCTGTGCGGTGTGGATGGTGAGCTGCATGCCGGATCTCCTGGGCGATCATGTGGGGGGCACCCGAGGTGCACGGGCTGTACCGTGACCCGGAGTCACCCCGGCGAGAAGCCGGGTCGAAGGCATGGGGGCCATGCCATTCAGGAATGGGGGACCGACGATGAGGCGTGAACCGTGGACGTGCTAGCCGCTTTTCGGGTGCTCGTCTGTGTCGCGGAGCGAGGCAGCTTCTCGGCCGCGGCCCGTGAGCTGGGCGTGGGTCAGCCGGCGGTGTCCAGGCAGATGGCGGCGCTCGAGGCGCACCTGGGCACGCGCCTGTTCAACCGCAGTGCCGCGTCGCTCGGGCTGAGCGACGACGGGCTGGCGCTGCTCGATCGCGCCCGGCTCGTGGTCGACGCCGTGGACGAGGCGCAGGACCTGGTGCGACTGCGCGGCCGCGGGGTGGGGGGCCGGGTGCGGATCGCCGGTCCGGTGGTGTTCGGCCGCACCTGGCTGATTCCGAAGCTCGCGGCGTTGGCCCGCCTGCATCCGCAGCTCGAGTTCGACCTGGTCCTGAACGACAGCTTCGTAGACCTGGCGGAAGAAGGCGTGGACCTGGCGATCCGCGTGGGCGAGATCACCGACCTGAACCTGATCGCTCGCCCGCTGATGGCGGTGCGGCGGGTGGCGATCGCCGCGCCGTCGTACCTGGCGCGGCGCGGCGTGCCGGCGCATCCGCGCGATCTGGCGCAGCACGACTGCGTGGTCTACACGCGCCTGGCCACCGGCTCGCTGTGGCGCTTCGAGGGTGAGGACGAGGGTAAGAGTGAGGGTGTTGGCGAGGGCATCGAGGTCGAGGTCTCGGGGCCGCTCCGGGTCAACAACTCGGCCGGCGTGCTCGCCGCGGTGACCGCCGGCGCGGGCATCGGCGTGGTGCCGCTGTTCACCATGACCGGCCAGGTCGAGCGCGGCGAGGTGCAGGTCATTCTCGAACGCTTCGAGCCGCGCTCGCTGCCGATGCATCTGGTGTACGCATCGCGCCATCACATGCCGGCCAAGATCCGGCTGACGATCGACTACCTGATCGAGCAGGCGGGCGAACTGTCCGAATGAACCTCGAGCACCTCAGAACCCGAGGATCTTGCACCCCACTTCCACACCCCACTGACTCGGCCGGTCACCGCCCGCGAACACCGACGGCTTGACGAAGACGATGAGGTTCCCGCCCAGGGCGGACCCGACGACACGGCCCATCGTGACCTGCAGGCTGAGATAGCGCTTGTTGTTCTCCCAGTCGACGTTCACCGCGGGATCGAAGGTCACGAGGTTGCGCGGATCGGCGAACTTCGGCACGTAGTAGAAGTCCAGCGTCGTGGTGTTGACGGTCGGCCGACCCGCATCGCCGGAGAGGCTGTTGCTCTGCACGAAGGCCGGCGCGAAGATCGCGCCGCTGTCTAGGAATCGCGCGTAGATCAGCGTGCCCTTGAACACGTTCTTGCCGGTGCCCAGCTCGGGCCGCGAGGCGGTGTTCAGCGACAGCTCGCCCTGGGCCACGAACCCGTGATGCGGGGTCACGCCGAACACATGGGCGAGCTGCAGCGACGCATCGCCGACGCCGTAGTCGCGGTTGCCCGCCACGTCGACCGAGGCCACCGGCGCCCGGAACCGAAGGCTGTAGTCGCGCCGCTCGCCGAGCGGCTGCGTGAAGCTCAGCCGCAGCGTGCTGCTGCCGAAGCCGCCCTTCAGGTCCAGGTACTCGAACTTGGCTTCGGCCAACCGGGCGAACCGGGTCGGATCGGTGCCGTTGTCCAGGGGCTTGTCGGCCTGCGGCCCCGACGCGCCCGATGACTGCGCCAGGCAGGGCGATGCGAGCAGGCAGCCGAGCGCCAGGGTGATGACGGATGCGTATCGGTTCATGGTGGCCGCCTGATCGGGTAGCGCGCGAATCGACGCCACGTGGGGCGGGATTGTAGGGCGCCCCTACAGCGTCGACTTCTGGATGAACCGCAGCGCCCGGCGCCGCACCAGCCCTGTCAGGCGGTCCCCGCCCCGAGCATCACCGCCTCCACCCCCCGCCTGAGCGACCTCGGCATCGCCGCCCCCCGCCCGAACCGGACCACGAGATCCGGCCGCTGGCCCGCGAGGCCCACCGTCTCCGCGAACGGCAGCCTCAGCCCCGCCACCTCCACCGGCTGGTTCAGGAACGCGTTGCGGATCCCGAGTGCGGTGGCCTGCAGCGCGAAGCGCTCGTAGCAGCGTCCGACCTCGACCCAGTTCGCCTTGTCGGCGGTCAGGCCGACGAACACCGCGATGCCTGCGGCACTGCGCACCTGGCGGGCATACCGGTCGTTCTCGCCCTCGGCGGTAAGCAGCCACCGGAACGCGCGCCGGCCGATCCAGGACGGGATGTTCGGGCTGCCGGAGCTCACGCTGTACAGGCCGTCGCGGGTCCGCACGGCTTCGGCGCCGTTGAAGCGGATCCAGGACTTCAGCTCGGCGACGAAGGCGGGGTCTGCGAGCTGCGCGGTGTTGCCCTGGATCACGTAGTCGAGGGTCCGCTCCATGGTCGGGCGATCGGTCAGCAGCAGCAGGCGCACGGTGTCGGAGCTGCCGGCCCGCTGCAGCATCGTCAGCGCCTGGACGGACAGGGGCTTGCCGTCGTAGTCGCCACGGGTGCACTGGCGATCGGGGATCGCGATGTAGAGATTGGAGGTCCGGGCAGCGGTGGGCTCGAGGCTCACGCGGATGGCATCGGTGGCGGGATCGAAGCGCGCCTCGCCGTGCCGGCCGTGGGCGTGGGCGGCCTGGATCAGGTTCTCGGTGGCGCAGCCGAGCGAGACGAACAGGTGGTGGTCGTCGGGGTCGACGGCAGGGCATCGACGCGCGAGGTCGGGCAGGACGGTGATGGCGCGGCCGGCGGGGTCGAGCGCGAACTTCCAGCATTGGGTGTTGTGGCTGGACGGGGCGAGGGTGGCGCTGCGGACGAGCTCGCGGGCGAGCGGCTCGCCGACGAGGCCGTTCGTTGCGCCGGCCTGCCAGGTGCGGGCCGCGGTGGCGGCGTAGCTGTTGGCGGCGGGCTCGGCGGCGCATGCACCCAGCGCCAGCGGACCGGCCACGACGACGGGCAGTGACGCGGCGAACTGTCGGCGGGTGGTCATGCGGCGGGGGCGAAGCCCCATTGCATCGGCCACACCGCCGTGTTGTAGGCGCGGAAGACGTCGTGGAACTGCTCGGGCGTGAACGGGAGCGTCATGGCCGCATCGTGGGCGACGGGGCGCTCGGGGGTCTGTGCGGTGGCGGACGCTGGGGGCGCAGGCCGATGCCGCAGGCTCGGATGTCGAACCGGCCTGCGACGAACCCTAGAGCAGGTCCTGCGCCCAGCGAGCGAACGCCTCGAGGTCCGCGAGCAACCGGCCGGCTTCTTCGCGAGAAGCCTGCCGAGCCCCGTACTGCGCTTCGTCCTTGAAGCTCAGGATGCGTCGATAGCGACGCTCCTGGCCGTCCGGCATCAAGTTGCCGAGCACATCGCGCAGCAGGCGCGATGCCTGGGCGTGGTCCTGCTGGTTGACGACCTGCGCGCGTCTGGCCGTGATGCTGTCGCCGAACGCAATGGCCGACAACACGATCTGGCTGATGACGGGGTTGCAGTTCTGGCGTGCTTCCGCAAGCAGATAGGCCTGCTGCGCGGCCTCCAGGTAGGCCTGCGCGGCACTCGACCTGCCCTGCCAATGGAGCGCGTCGACCTTCTTGCGCGGGCTCGTGCGGGTCACGCCGGCTGCGCCGCCTTGGCACAGCGCGCGGCTTCCTTGGCCGGGCTGATGCCCTTGAGCACTTTCGCGTCCCGGAGCACCTCCGACCACCACGGGTCAGCTGGAGGCAGCCTGGCCAGCTCCGAGGGCGTGAGCACCACCGGGGAGATGTGCACGCCCAGGCGATCCCCAAGCACCTGCATGGCGTCGCGTACGTGGCGGCTCGCGTCGACGCTGTCCTCGACCAGCACGAGCGCGATGTCCATGTCGCTGCGCGGCTCGTCCGTAGCGCGCGCGACGCTGCCGTACAGCCATGCCGAGCGGATCTGCTTTTCGGCGGCCAGGCCATCGCCCAACTGTGCCTGCAGCGCCTGCCAGTGCCGGCGTTCGACTTCGAAGAGCTGGGCCAGCGCTGTCACGAGCGGCTGCTCGAGTGCCGGTGCGTAGAGCCGGGTGCCCGCCGGGCCCAACACCTTGACCGCGCCCTGCGCCGCCAGCGCATCGAGCGTGTTGCGCACGCCCCGTGCCGTCATGGCGCAGTCGGACGCAAGCTGCGCGGCGCTCTGGGCGCCACCGTGGCTCAGCAGCGCGCGCAGCACACGAACGTGGCCGCCGCTGGCCAGCAGTCGGGTCAGCGGAAAGCGCACGAAGCTCTGGACGGACGAGGGCTGCATGATGCTCATACCGTACCGTGGCCCGGCCAGGGAAGTCAACTTCCTTATAAGGAAGTGTAGTTCCTTAAACGGAACTCAAGGTGTGTGATGGCGATCGCCGACCCGCCCTTCCCCAGCCACCCGCCGCTCCACCGCCACCGCCCCCCGCCCCGCCGCCCCCACCGGCTCGATTCCCATCCCCTCCAGCCGCCCCACCAGCTCCCCCAGCCCCTCGTCCGGCCCCCGCACCCCGCTCGACGCGAAGCACCGCCAGAACACCCACCCGGCCCGCTCCAGCACGCGCTGGCGCCTGACGTCGGCCTCCCACTGCTCGGGCCCGTGGAACGCATCGCCGTCGCACTCGATCGCGAGCCTGCGGTCGAGCGCGCCCTCCACCACCAGATCGATCCGGAAGCCGCCGGCCGGCACCTGCGGCGTGACGCGATAGCCCCGCGATGTGAGCGCGGTGAACACCTCGCGCTCGAAGCCGGACTCGCACAGCGCGATCAGGTCCTCGGCGGCCGCCGCGTCCGGCGCGTCCTTCGTGTCGAAGTGCGCGAGCAGCCCGCGCCGCAGCGCATCGTTGGGCGAGAGCTCGGCCAACTGCACCGAGCGCACCAGGTACATCCGGTCACGCGCGCGCGAAGCGGCCACGTTGAAGCGCTGCTCGAACGGCAGGCCCGCATTCGCATGGCAGTTGTCGCGGTCGACCACCATGGTGAGGAACATGATGTCGCGCTCGCTGCCCTGGAAGGTCGGCGCATCGCCCACGGCGAACTCGCGGCGCATCAGCTCGGCGGCGTCGCAGCGCTGGCGCACCACCTCGTCGACGCGGCGTGCGTGGGCCTGGCCGCCGAGCAGGGTCACGACGCCGAGCGTGCGGCCCTCGAACCTCGGGTCGGCGAGCAGGGCCTCGATCTCGTCGGCGATGGCCTGGGCCTCGCCCTCGTTGATGTCCTGGCGGCCGCGCACGCCATGGGGCACGTACAGGTCGACCAGCGGCGGGTCGATGCGCTCGGAGGCGCGCGCGATGCGCAGCGGCAGGATCTTGCCGCCGTAGAACGCCTGGTTGCTGTACGCGATGATCGGCGGCACGCAGCGGAAGTGCTCGCGCAGCATCACCTGGTGGGCGGCGAACACGCGCGCGGCGAGGTCGTACAGCGACTTCTCGGGCGTCATGTCGACGCCATGGGGCTGGTCGGCGAGGAAGCGCGCGCGCAGCTCGTCGATGCGGGTGGCCTCGATGAAGCCCGAGGTGGGCGAGACCTGCTTGTCGTCGCCGACGACGAGCACCTGCTTGGCGCGCAACAGCGCGGGCAAGGCCCACAGGTTGGACTGGCTGGCCTCGTCGACGATGACGAGATCGAAGGCGCCGACCCGCGCGGGCATGGTCTCGGACACGCGGGCGTGGCTCATGATCCAGCACGGCACGGCGTCGGCGGCGTCGAGCATCGCCTCGCGCGCGTCCTGGCGGTAGCGGGCGGCGTTGGTGCCGGTGCCCTTGCCCAGCCGCCGCATGGCGGTGGCATAGCCGTTGAGCGCGGCCATCACGGCGCCGGTGGTGTTGGCGCGGGTGGCGAGCCAGGCCGACTGGGCGGCGGCCTCGCGGTACAGGCGTGCGAGGCCGGCCTCGTTCTCGCGCCGCTGCTCGGCGAGCCCGACGAGCTCGGTGCGCGACTCGATGGCCTCGAGGTGGGCGGCGAGGCGGGCGCGGGTCCAGGCATCGCGCCAGTCGGCGGGCACGGCGGGGTCGTCGCCGGCAGCGGGTGCGGGCTCGGTGCGCAGGCGCGCGGCCCAGGCGGGGGCGCCGGCGGCATCGATGCGCGCGCACGCCTGTGCGACGGTGCCGAGGGGCCCTGCGAGCGCGCCCAGGCGGCGCAGCTCGGCCAGGCCGCGCTCGAAGGCCTGGGCGGCGTCCTCGGGGCTCACGCGGGCATCGCCGAGCAAGGTGTCGACGAAGCCGCGCAGCCGCTCGCCCAGCGGCCCGGGCACGCGCTCGAGCGCGGCCCGCAGCTCGCTGCGCGCGACCGCCGCGGCGCCCAGCTCGGCGCGCGACAGGTGCAGCGCCAGCACGCCGGCTGCGCGTGCGAGCGATGCGGCGGCACCGCGGAAGTCGCTCTCGTCGGGCTGGGCGAGCACCTCGCGCGCGGCGACGGGGAGCTCGGCGTCGAACTCGGTGGCCAGGCGGTGCGCGAGGCGCGCGGCGCGGCCGGCGTGCTCGATGCGCTTGAGCGCGGTCACGCCGCCCTGCAGCGCGGGGACGCCCAGCTCGTCGGCGAACTGGTTCCAGCGGGCCGTCACGACCGTTACCTTCTCGTGCAGAAGGTACCAGCGCTCGACGTGCGCCCAGTCGTCCGCGGACCGCGGCTCGAGCGCGGACACGCGGATGGCGGGCACGTGGCGGCGCGCGTCGCCGCCACCGAAGGGCAGCAGGCCGAAGGGCTTGCCGGTGCGCGCGCCGCGCTCGACGGCCTCGCGGGTGCGGGCGCAGGCGAGCGCCTCGGCGGACACCTCGACCGGCCGCATCAGGAAGCCCTCGCGCTCGACGGCCAGCGCGTCGAGCTCGGCGAACAGCGCGGCGAGCGCGCGCCCCTCGGCGGCGAACGACGGATGGCGGCACTTGGCGCGCAGCTTCACCGGCCAGTCGTCCTCGTGCGCCTCGAGCTCGGCGGCGAGCGCCTGCGCCTCGGCGAGGCGCCCGTGCAGCGCGCGCGCGGCGGCCAGCGTCGCGGCGTCGTCGCGGCGCAGCGCCGAGGTGCCGGCGGCGCGG
>JAIYAG010000055.1 GCA_027489195.1 Burkholderiales bacterium
GCGTCGCTCGCGATGCGCGGGCCGATCGCCGGGTCGGCGAGCAGCGCGTCGAGCACGCGGCTCGCCTGCCGCGGCCGGGTCTCGAAGTAGCGCGCGGGCGAGCGGGCGAGCAGCGTGGCGTCCTGCCAGTTGTCGCGAGGATGGCGCAGCGCCGCGACCAGCCAGCCGCGGCGTGCCAGCGCCTCGGCCAGCCTGGCATGGCCGAGCTCGCTGCCGCCGGTGCCGTGGCTGAGCAGCACGAGGCCGGCGGCGCGCGGCTCGGGCGGTGCGCCGATCGCGGCGCGCACCTCGAACGGGCCCATGGGCGTGGTCCGGGCGGGCGCGGCGGTCGGATACCAGAGCGCGACGGTGGTCGGTGCGGCCTCGCCCTCCCCGGACGGCACGGTGAACGAGCGCCAGCCGACCTCGGCCGCGGCGGCCGGCGAGGGCAGTGCGGCGAGGAGCGGGAGGCCGACGAGGAGGGCGCGGACGGCGGTGCTCAGCCGGGTCGACAGGTCGGGGCGGGCAGGGAAGAGGGCTGGCATGGCGTGGGATTCCGGCAGTGGATGCCTGCAGTCTGCCGGGGTCCGCGTCGTGCCGGCGTCGTGCGTGCGACGAAGCGACGCGGGCGCGGCGCCGGGCGCGGTGTCCGGCGACGGGTCGGTGGGACGCGCGGGCGCGCGGGCGCGCCGTCGCCCCGCGCCGTCGCCCGTCAGCGCTCGCCCAGGGCCCAGCCGTCCGCGCCGCGGGTCAGCACCACCACCTCGCCGTAGTCGAACTTGGTCGCGCCGAAGCCCGACAGCGCCAGGCCGCGCAGCGAGCGGGTCAGCACCTGGATGATGCCGGCATGCGTGACCACGATGACGTCGCCGTGCGGCGGCAGCGTCTCGACGAAGGCCGTGCCGCGCTCGGCCACCGCCGCCAGCGACTCGCCGCCCGGCGGCACGTAGCGCACGATGTCGTCGCGCCAGGCGTCGATCTGGTCGCGCGGCACCTCCGACCAGGTCCCGCCCTCCCAGTGGCCGAAGTCCATCTCGCGCAGCCTCGCGTCGACGCGCGGCGCAGCGAACCCCGCGGCCTCGAGCCCGCGCGCCAGCCGCAGGCAGCGCGTCAGCGGGCTGCTGTAGACCGGCGCGTGGCGCGGCAGGCGCAGCGGCAGCAGCCCGAGCAGCTCCTCGAGGTGTGCATCGACGATCGGCACGTCGCTCGCGCCGTAGCAGTGGCCCGGCGGCACGTCCGGCTTCGGATGCCGGACCAGCCACAGCCTCGCGGTCGTGTCCCCGTGGCTCACTGCTCCTCCTCGGTGTCGTCCGGGTCGAAGGCCGGCTCGACCGTCGGATGCAGGTCGAGCACGGCGAGCATGCCGAGCAGGAAGGCGACCTCCGCCACCTGCTGGACGGCGCCCAGGCAGTCGCCGGTGTAGCCGGCGAGACGCTTGGCGATCATCCGGCGCATGAGCGCGGTCGCGAGCAGCGCGAGCGCGGCCCCCACCGCCACCGGCGTCGCGTCGCCCGTCCACAGGCTGAGCACGACCGCGGGCGCGGCTGCGATCGCGAGCGCCACGAGCGTGTCGAAGGCCGTCAGGTTCCGGGCGACCGGCTTGGCCTTGGCGTCGTCCTCCTCGCGGGCGTAGCGCAGGCTCGCCATCACCAGCACCGCGCAGCCGCGCGAGACGGCCGCCGCGCAGAGCAGCGTCACCACGACCCAGTCGGTGTCGACGTGCGCCAGCGTCTCGAAGCGCAGCAGCAGCAGCGTGCCGACGCCGATCGCGCCGTACGCGCCGATCCGCGAGTCGCGCATGATCGCCAGCGTGCGCTCGCGGTCGTTCTCGCCGCCGAAGCCGTCGCAGAAATCCGCCCAGCCGTCCTCGTGGAAGGCGCCGGTCAGCAGCAGACCGGCGGCCAGCGCGAGCAGCACCGAGACCGGATGCGGCAGCACGGTGCTCGCCGCGACGTAGACCAGCGACTGGCCGAGCGCCACCAGCAGGCCCACCAGCGGGAAGTAGCGGGTGGCACGGCCCAGCCATGACTCGTCCCAGCCCATCCACGCGGCGAGGCGACCGGTGACGGGAATGCGGCTGTAGAACTGGACGGCGACGAGGAAGAGGCGCAGTTGGCGTGTCATCGAGGGCCCGGCACAGGGCGCGGGCGACCGATGGTACCGCGACCCCGGCGCGCGGCCGTGCGAAACGGAACGCGCGCCGGGGCACCGTGGGGCCGCTGCTACCATCGCACGACGGATCATCCGCGCCGCGCGGCGCCCCCCCCGCGACCGCGCCGGCCCCACAGGGAGACAGCCATGAGAGACAACCCCGTCCGCCCGGCGGTGCTGGCCGGCGAGCCGGTCGCCGGCGCGATGGTCTTCGAGTTCTTCACGCCCGGCATCGCGACGCTGCTCGCGCAGGCCGGCTGCCGCTACGCGATCTACGACATGGAGCACACCGGGCTCTCGTTCGAGACGCTCAAGTGGCTGTACGCGACCCACCGCGGCCTCGCGATCGAGCCGATGGTGCGGGTGCCGCGCGGCGAGTACACCTACATCGCGCGGGCGCTCGACGTCGGCGCCACCGGCGTGATGGTGCCGATGGTCGAGTCCGCCGAGCAGGCGCGGCACATCGTCGAATGCGCCTGGTACCCGCCGCACGGCCGGCGCGGCGCCGCCTTCGGCTTCGCGCACGACGACTTCGACACCGGCCCGCCGGCCGCGAAGATGCCGCGGCTGCGCGCCCGCACGCTGCTGATCGCGCAGATCGAGACCGAGCGCGGCCTCGCCGAGGTCGACGCGATCGCCGCGGTCGACGGCATCGACGTGCTGTGGGTCGGCCATTTCGACCTGACCAACTTCATGGGCATCCCGGGCGCCTTCGACGATGCGCGCTTCGAGGCCGCGATGAAGCGGGTGGCCGCCGCCGCGCACGCCCACGGCAAGGCGCTCGGCTTCATGGCGACCGATGCGCGCTGGATCGAGCGCGTGCAGGCCTGGGGCTACACGATGATCGCGGTCGGCACCGACTTCGGCCTGATGGTGGCCGGCGCCAAGCAACTCACCGGTCTCGTCGGAGCCCGCCCGTGAGCGCCCGCCCGAAGCTCAAGGTCGGCCTGACCCGCGACCTGCTGACCCCGTCCGGCGACCCCTCGTTCGGCCGCGGCCCGCTCGCGCTGCTCGACGCCGAGCCGTCGATCGACTGGGAGTTCATCCCCGAGTCGGCCACCTCGATCACGCCCGACATCGCCGCCCGCTACGACCTGCTCTACGTGAACTCGCTGCCGGTCACCCGTGAGTCGGTGTCGCGCGCCGACCGCCGCGTGCGGCTGATCGCGCGGCACGGCGTGGGCTACGACTCGGTCGACGTGCCGGCGATGACCGAGGCCGGCGTCGTGGTGACCAACACGCCGGTGGCGATCCGCCGGCCGGTGTCGGTGGCCGTGCTGACGATGCTGTTCGCGTTCGCCGGGCGGCTCTTCGCCAAGGACCGGCTGACGCGTGCCGGCCGCTGGAACGAGCGCACCGGCCACATGGGGCTGGGCCTCACCACCCGCACGCTCGGCGTGATCGGCGTGGGCGGCATCGGCGCCGAACTGCTGACGCTCGCGCGGCCGTTCGGCTGGCGCATGCTCGCGGCCGACCCCTACGTGCCTGCCGCGACGATCGCCGGCTTCGGCGCGACGCGCCTGCCGCTCGACGAGATGCTGCCGCAATGCGACTTCGTCGTGTCCGTCTGCATCCTGAACGACGAGACGCGGCACCTGATGAACGCGGCGCGCTTCGCGCGGATGAAGCGCGAGGCCTTCTTCGTCAACCTCGCGCGCGGCCCGGTGGTCGACGAGCGTGCGCTGATCGACGCGCTGCGCGCGGGCACGATCGCCGGCGCCGGCCTGGACGTGTTCGAGCAGGAACCCGTCGATCCGGCGAACCCGCTGCTGTCGATGGACAACGTGATCGTGACGCCGCACGCGCTGTGCTGGACCGACGAATGCTTCGATGCGATCGCACGCGAGGGGCTGGGCTGCGTGGCCGCGTTCGCGCGCGGCGAGCCGCCGAAGTCGATGGTCAACCCGCAGGCCTGGAGAGGCTGAGGCGGGGCGGGGCGGGGCGGGCGCGGGCGGCCTGCGCCGGGCCGGCCTCCGGGCTCAGTCGGCGAGCAGCCGCGCCCGGTCCGCGTCAGACAGGTTCCCCCCGCACAGCACCGTCGCCACGCGCGCGCCCTCGAAGCGCGCGCGGTGCGCGACGAGCGCCGCCAGGCCGACCGCGCCCGAGGGCTCGAGCAGCAGCCCGGCGTGCGCGAGGGCGAGGCGCATCGCCGCGACGATGTCGGCGTCGTCGACGAGCAGCACCGCGTCGACGAGCCCGCGCAGGTCCGCCAGCGCCTCGGGCACCGGCACGCGGACCGCGATGCCGTCGGCGATGGTGTCGGCCCGCAGGGTCTCGACGACGCGGCCCTCGCGCAGGCTGTCGGCCATCGACGGCGCGCCGCGCGCGCAGACCGCCACCACGCGCGTCGCCGGGGACGCCGCCTTGAACCAGCGGGCGATGCCCGCGAGCATCGCGCCGTTGCCCAGCGGCACCAGCACGTGGTCGAACGCGTCGCCGCGCGCCAGCAGCTCGACCGCGATCGAGCCGTGCCCCTCGGAGACCTCGGCCTCGCGGCCGTCCTCGATCCAGCGCGCCCCGTGCGCGGCGGCCCAGGCGCGCGCCGCTGCCTTGGCCGTGTCGAAGTCCTCGCCCTCGCGGCGCACCTCGGCGCCGAGCGCGGCCATCCGCGCGACCTTCAGCGGGTTGGCGTTGACCGAGGCATAGACGATCACCGGCATCCCGGCGCGCCGCGCCGCGTACGCCACGGCCTGGCCCCAGTTGCCGGCGCTCGCGCAGACGATCGGACCGCGCTCGCCTGCGGCCGCCATCGCGTCCATCAGCACCGACGCGCCGCGCCCCTTGAAGCTGCGGATCGGGTTGGCGGTCTCGACCTTGATCGTCAGCCGACAGCCGATCGCTTCGGAGAGCGGCTCGCAGTCGTACTGCGGCGTGTCGCGGAACTCGGGCGGCACGCGGTCGGCCGAGGCGGCGATCCGTTCCAGCGACAGGCGGGGCACAGCGGCGGCCGTGGCTGCGTTCCTTCCGTCGTGCATGCGATCGTCCCTCGGGTCGCTCATGGTCTCGCTCACGTCCTGTTGCTCACCCCGGCCGACGCGAAGGTGGCCATCTCGCCCAGCAGCCTCGCGGCCGCACGCACCAGCGGCACCGCGAGCGCCGCGCCGCTGCCCTCGCCGAGCCGCAGCCCCAGGTCCAGCAGCGGCTCGGCGCCGAGC